>JADFZS010000100.1 GCA_015232405.1 Magnetococcales bacterium
ATGCAAAATCAGTAGGAATTCACGTATTTCTCTCTACTGTCGTCCACCACAACGGCATGAAGGATATGCGCAAAATGGTTGAGTTTGCCCGCAAAAAGGAGGTGGGCGTGGTCTTTTCGCTGGCCTGCATTTCCGGTAGCTGGGATGAGGAAGAGGATGTCCTGCTGACTTCTGACGAGTGGAGCGAAGTGCAAGCCTACATGCGTGAAAATCGCCATATTCGATCTGACTGGACCATCAATTTTTCCACCAAGGTGGAGTGTCCAGGTGGTCGGGAAAAATGTAACATATCTCCCTATGGCGATATCATGGGCTGCGGAATGAACTTTGTATCCTTTGGCAATGTACGCCAAGAACCCCTGGCGCAAATCATGAAAAGGATGGGGCAATTTCCCTATTTTAAAGATCCTTCACCTGACTGCCTGATTGGTGCCCATCCTGAATATATTGATAGATATATCAGACCATTGGCTGGCAAACAGGTTCCAGTACAGGTTGATAAACACCCGACAAACCCCATCCCCTTTTCACAGTTGGATGAGAATAACTGAGCCATGGCCGAAATTATCATGATCCAGCCCAACACCTCTTTGACCGGGGCATTCGTTAGAATGGTTCCCCTGGGGGTGTTATATGCCAGCAGCCGGATAATCAAAGAGACGGAAATTGATCTGGCAATCCTGGACCTTCGGATTGAGCCCACCGAATGGCAAAAAAACCTGATTGCATTGAAAGATGACAAGACCCGCATCGTCGGTTTTAGTGTAATGAGCGGCTTTTCAATCAGCGAAAGCATGACCATATCCCGTTGGATACGGGAAAATTGGCCGGATGTCAAAATTGTCTGGGGAGGACCACATCCCACGTTCAGTCCCGATGATGTCCTGGCGGAAACGTTTATTGACTATGTGGTACAAGGGTATGGTCGCGACTCATTTTTTGACCTGGTACAAAATATCTACAACCAACCAAACGCGGCTCCCCTTGAGTCAATTCCAGGTATAGGGTGGCGCGACAATGGAGCCATCGCAAAAAAAAATCCCCCTGGAACATCTTTTGAGTTTATCGACTATCAACAGATTCCATACCATCTGATTGAGGACTATTCGGTATATCGCCACATTGACGATGAAGTTGTGTTTCCAATTTATAGCGTCATGGGCTGTCCCTACAAATGCGGTTTTTGCAGCACACCTGCCCAACTCAGAAATTTTCGCAAAAAATGGGTTCCCTACGATGTTGAGCAGGTGGTCGGCCATATTCGCTTTTTGCACGAAAACCATGGGGCGACATATATCTATTTTATTGATGAAGACTCCTTTGTAAATTTAAAACATGTTGAAGCAATTATTGAGGGTGTCATAGCTGCCGGTATAGATGTAAAACTTGGTTTTAGAGGGGCTCGCATCAATGAAATCCTCAAAATGGACAACAGATTTTTAAAAATGTTGGTGGATGCCGGCACCAAAAGCATGCATATAGGTGCCGAATGCGGTTCTGATCGTGTGCTTGATTTAATGGAAAAAAATATTACCGTTGCCGACATCCTGAAAGCAAACCGTATATTGGCCGGTTTTCCCGAGTTAAGAATTTTTTATAACTTTATAGTCGGTTATCCAACTGAAACACTGGAGGAGACCAAAGAGACCAGGGATCTTATTTTAAAGTTGATGGAGGAAAACCCCTCCTGTTTTATCATCCCCCTCAACAAACCGCGCCCCCTCTCCAATACCAGCCTGCTCAAATTGGCTCTTGAACATGACTATGTTGAGCCGAAAACATTGGAAGAGTGGGGAAAATATGATGTAGAATCATCCGACTACAACCCGGAATGGCTATCCAGCAAGCATAATCGCTTTATCAGGATGATGTTTTTAAGCATGTATTTTATCGACAATAAAATTGATCGTCTTGATCATGGAAAAAGAGGGGTGTTTTTCTGGTTTCTCAAACAGTTGGCACACATCTATCGACCGATTGCATTGTTTCGCTTTAAACATGGAATCGACTCTTTTTTGGTAGAAGACTGGGTATACCGTTTCCTAAACAAGATCATGCCTGCCAACCCATGATTGTTAAGTTAAATGTATTGGTTGGCATCTGTCTGGCCAACGTTGAAGATATCATTCAATACCCTTGATCTGTTTTTTGATGGGAGAATAGGCATTCAAAATGTCTGCAACATCGTTCGACATATTGGTAGCTCCCAACTCACGCCAGTTGCTGCATAATAATGGTGACCAACTGTTATCAGCGGATGGCGGTGAATCGTTTGCTCTGCAAGACGGTATTGCCATGCTGTTGCAAAGCCAAGACCTGTCTGAAGAGCAACAGCGCGAACAGACGGTGTTTGACACCCTCCAGCTACAGGGTTTGCCATATTTCCGCCCTTTGGCATTCAGAGAAGCCATTGAGGGTATAACCAATGCCTTGGCAGGCAAAGTTCCACAAAACTGTGTTGAACTGGGGGGAGGTGAAGGACACTTTGCAGCCCGACTTCGCCAGCACTTTCCTGCAGTCAACTCCTATGTTTGTGATTTGAGCCTAAACTCACTGAAGCTGGCTGCAAATGGGCTGCTGCCGATTTTTGCCGACATAACCAAACCCATTTTTGCCCCCGAAACTTTGGACGTGGCAATATTTTGGGTATCTCTCCACCATCTCAACGATCAAGAACAAAAAAATGCCATTGCAGAGACGGCACGGGCATTGCGGCCTGGCGGGGTTTTGATGCTCTATGAACCCAACGCGGCATTTTTGCCAAGACAGATAGTCTACAAAACCGCATTGGCCCAAGATGTCTATGCAGACGAGGCGGAAAAAGCGGTAGACTTTGCCAAGGTGGCGGAGATGATAAAAACCAATGGCCTCAACTTGACAGATTGCCGTTTTATATCTCCTCCATACAATCTG
Source organism: Magnetococcales bacterium (assembly GCA_015232405.1). Classification (GTDB taxonomy): domain Bacteria; phylum Pseudomonadota; class Magnetococcia; order Magnetococcales; family JADFYX01. Next base: position 2,914 of record JADFZS010000100.1, read on the forward strand.
GCTTTTGTCAAAAAGTTAAACAACTGGCCGCTATATATGGCCCTGGTGGAAACCCTGTTTCGTCTTGACCGCCTGTTTATACGCCCACTGGTTGGTGCAGGGTCGATTAATTCATTCAGTCGGCATTTGACCATGTATGGCTCTGCCATATTTATAAAAAAGTGAATTGAAATAAAAATGCAAAGTGCCTGTTTTATTTGTGGTGGCAGTGATTATCGCAAAGTTGGAATCGTCGATGAGTTCCCGCTGTTGGAGTGTGCCAACTGTCAGCTACAATTTTTATCTCCGCCACCCAGCAAAGCCCAGTTGGATGCCATTTATGCAAACTATTATGAGGCATGGGGTATCCACGAAGAGGCCGGAGCCGATATGGTCACGGAGATGAAGACGGCAACGTTCAACGGCTATCTTGATCTGGTCACAAGACATGTAAAATCTGGAAACTTTCTTGATGTTGGTTGCGCAACCGGCGAAATGTTGGCGGCAGCGGCAAAATTGGGTTTTGAACCATACGGCGTGGAGATCTCTCCAGAAGGGGTAGCTACCTGCCAAACAAAATTTGGCATGGATAGAATCCATGGCGGTTATCTACAACGGGAAATTTTTCCGTCCAACTTTTTTGCCTGCATCATGATGAGCGACGTAATCGAACATCTACCGGATCCAGAAGCCATGAAAGCCCTGCTGCTGGACCTATTGCAGCCGGGAGGGATCCTTGTTATCTCCACACCTGATACCGGAACCCTCTCCAGGCGCGTAATGCAACGCCATTGGCCACAATATAAAGAGGAGCATCTGCTCTATTTTAATAGGGAAAATTTATCCAGATGGCTCTCTGATAGCTTTAATATCTTGACAGTTGACCATGCCAGAAAATGCCTGAGCCTCGGTTATATAGGCCAGATCCTGCGGCGGGAAAAAAAACGGCCCCTATTAAAATGGTTTGGATATATTATTGATAAATTTCCTAATATAATCAATAAAAAGCTAATACGCATCCATTTTGGGGAGTTGCTATGTATCGCAAAAAAAATATGAACGAAACATGGCAAGATATTTTATAGCTGACAAAAATTGGCTGCATTTATCCAAAAAATGACCATAAGCAGAAAAAATTTTGCATCTGCAGCGGCAGCAAAATGCAGTCAACAAAAGCTTCTTAAGGTTTTTATTAAATATGTGTGGTAGGTTAACGTAACAAGGAAACCAGGATAAAATGTGTAACAAAAGCAAACCGGCAAGACGATCCGAGTCCAAACGGACTCTATGGCCGGATACATTTATCGGATTGTTTGCAGTGACCACACTCTATTATCAAACGAGGACAGGCTCGATATGAAAACATATGCACTCAGCATGGACAAAAACCTTGTTGCAATTGGGTTCAGGCGGGTTGTTGCTGCTGCCAGAGCGGCGGGGTTTGATATTCAATCCATTTTTTTTCTTGATAATATCAAAAGGGCATCTCTTTCCGGCAGTTGGTGGAAACAAAATACCGACACGGAATTTTCCGTCAACTATGTCAAAAATGATGAAGCGATCATAAATCTGGCAAAAATACTTGCTGATGCCGATAACCTGATCTTTTCAACCATGAGCGTACAAAGCAAATTTGTGCAGGATATCATCAGGGAAACCAAAAAGCTCAACCCAAAAATAGTGACTTTGGTGGGAGGCTATCACCCCACCATTTTTCCCAAGGATGCCATTGAATTTGCAGATGTCATCTGCCTTGGTGAGGGCGAACGAACCCTGATAGAGTTTTTAAAACGGGTACAAAACGGCGAGCCGTTTGACGGTTTGCCAAATTCATGGTTTAAGCGTGGTGAAGAAATCATCAAAAATCCACAAATCCCCCTGCTGACCCAGGATGAACTGGATGCCATGCCGTATATGGATACCGGCTTACAAGATAATTTTATCTTCAGTCTGGAGGAAGGCAAGCTCTATCCACAAGAACAAAAAGATGTAATTCAACACCTTGGCACAACCTATAATACCATCTGGTCGGTTGGCTGCCCCTTTGTCTGCTCCTTTTGCTCCCAAGATACCATGATATCCCTCAACAAGGGGTTTGCAAAACACAGGGGACGCTCACCACGCAGCTTTGTTGATGAGATAAAAGAGGGAATCAAACTCTACCCCACCGATTATGTCATTTTTTGGGACAGTGATTTTTGGGGACGCAACATAGAGGATCTGCGGGAGTTTACCCGTCTGTACCGTGATGAGGTGGGCCTAAAGTTTGTCATCAGCGGCAGCAATCCGGTCTCCATCAAAGAGGAGAAGCTTGATCTGCTTCTGGAGGCCGGTCTGGTTCGAATAAAAATGGGCTTTGAGGGTGGCAACGAAGAGATTCTAAAAATATTGAAAAGGGCCGGACGTACAAAAAAATTGCGGGAAGCAACCAAAGTTCTTGCCAGCCGCAAAAATACCATGGTGGCTCCATCCTTTGAAATGATTTTGGACAACCCTCTGGAAACCACTGACCAACTATATCAAACCTTGGATTTTCTCTTTGAAACTCCCGGTCCATATACCCTCAACCTGTTCTCAATGCATTTTATGCCGGGAACGGCGTTGAGTGAGCTGTGTACTGATGAAATTGGCGTTGAAGAGGAGATAGACAAAGAGTATATGTTCTCCTATCAACCGACCCACATCAACAACCTTATCAGTATCCTGGCAATCTTCAAGCCGCCGCGCTTCCTCTTTAACTTTTTTAAAAAAATGATCAAGGGGCGCGAGCATGTAAAAGCTCCAAAGGTGAAAAAAATTCTTTACCACTCCATGCTGGTCCGACGCGCTTTCAATCAGGCAAGGTTTGGGGACTATACCACTTTTCCCTATTGGGTAATGGTCTACTATCATAAATGGCGTTTGTTTAAAAACAGACTATTTGGAAACAGGGGCGGTAAAACCATCAGAGGAGTCTCTCCGTGAAGTTGAAGTTTCTTGCTGATATGGCAATCAGAACAGTTGCCCATAAATTTTTTGGCAAACGTTACCCCCTGGTCGTATCAATAAGCGTGACCAGCCGCTGCAACCTGAAATGTACCTATTGTTACTCTTACGATGACAACATAAACGCCCATGAGGTGCCAACCGCCGAATTAAAGCAGACGGTTGATGAACTGTATAAACTTGGAACCCGCGTCATCATGCTCCAAGGGGGAGAACCCCTTACCCACACCGGTATTGCTCAAATTATAGATCATATCAAGTCGAAGGGTATGTATTGCTCCATCACCACCAACGGCCTATCATTTAAAAAGCATATCGAGAGCATGAAAAAGTTGGATCAGGTCCAGTTGAGCCTGGATGGCGACAAGGAGTTGACCGACAAATTTAGGGGCCGTGGTGTCTATAACGCAGTTATAAAAGCGATTAAACTGTGCAAGGAACATCGCATCCCCTTCCACATCCACGCCATCATCACCGACAGTTCAAACCGTTCCAACGCCTTGGAACCCCTGACCGCCCTGGCAAAAGAGTATAATACCTACCTAAACTTTTGCTTTCCAACTCCACGAGCCGACGATCTGGCAACGGATATAGAACATTTTCGGGAAATCTATCGCCAGATTATTGAGGAACAAAAAAAAGGGATGCCGTCCAATACGTCGATTGCCACCCTGCAATCGATCATTGACTGGGGAGACAGATATGCATACAACCAATTTATTGCCACCGGCAGCGAAGAGGCCAAAAAACATAAAAAATGTGTAATGGGAGATCTTGTCGGCTGGCTTGACTCAACTGGTCAGTTACACCCATGTGCCATCCATTTTGGCGAAGAGGGTTTTTCATATTCCATCAAGGAGTTTGGCATTGCGGGGGCTTGGGATAAATTGCAAACGCTACCTTGCCACTATTGTTGCAACTCCACCGAGTTTAACCATCTGTTCAACCTGCGACCATCTGCAGTATTAAACGCCCTTAAGTTTGCCAAATCCAATTAGGGGGCGGTCAACACTCCCTGGAAAAATAAATACCCGGGAGTTATGAAGAAAAGAGACAACAATTAGCTTTAAGAACGTTTAAAGCTGGTATATGTCTTTATCCCCAGAACGATCATTTTGCGTAGCGGAAACAGCCCGAGCCAGGCCCATGCATTCATACCCAATATGTTAACCGGTGCCACAAACCGGAAAGAAAACTCCCTAAACCATCTCCATCTGCTCATGCTTTTGACTATCGGTATCAGAAAGCTGATTTTACTCAGTAAGAAGGTATAGTTTTGCATGGTTGCGATACGTTCCATCTCGACCCCCTTGATGGCGGGGCGAGCGCAATAGATATCACTCTCTTTTTCATAACCATCGACAAAAAGATCGTTATCCCGGCAATAATCAAAAATTTCTGTGCCCTTGTAGGGAACAAGAATATTGACGATCATATCTGCCTTATGCTTATTGGCAAAATAAAAAGCATTTTCAGCATCTTCAAGAGTCTGGGTCGGCAAGCAAAAAATATTCATCATACGGGTCTTGATGCCACGCTCACGAAGCCTATCGACCAACGCGCCAAACTCCTCATTTGTGTAAGGGGGCCGTTTTAAAATTTTTGTCCTGATATGCTCGTTGGTGGTCTCCATGGCCATGCCGACTATCTTGACCGGGCTGTCCAGCATTTCATTGATAAACTTTCCACGCAATACGTTGGCGGTTGTGCTACATAAAAATGGCAAACCGACGCGCTCTTTGTATAATTTGATAAACTCCCGAAACCACGGTTTGTTTATAGCAAGGTTATCGTCTGAAAAACTGATGGATTCACTGGGATATTTTGCCAATGTCCGCTCAATTTCACTGATTGCCTTTTCCGGGCTTTTAAATAATAACTTGACCGAATAGCTGTCAGGAAAACGGGTACGGAAGCTGTTGTTATGACAGTAGGTACATAAATATGGACAGCCTATTGAAAATAAAAAGCGACGTACGCCCATATTTTTTAAGAATGGATATTTATCATAGTATAATTCACGGTTGGGCTCAGGTGTCTCATCCAGATTGGTGATAAAAAGCTCTTCGTATGGTTGCTCTAGATTGCAGACAAAATTATGGAAGTTCTCTTTTTTTGCAAAACGATGTTCGCCAAGCCACTGTGCAATATGCACCAAGCCATCACCGACACATATAAAATCAAACAGCTCAAAATCGACTGTTTCCGGGTTCAAGGTTGGATTGGGACCACCCAAAATGATAATTTTTTCTGGAAACTGCTGCCGAATCAACTTGGATATTATGCAAATTCTATCATAATCGGTGTTTGCACAATAAAAGCCCAAAACATCATAGGAAGCATACTCTTCATGTAGCTTTTTTATAAAGCTCTCATTATCTTCAATGATCTCTACGTCATGAACAATCTCAGCCTGCACCAAAACCGCTGAGATCATCATATATGAATAAAACTCAAGACCATCAAACTGGCAAAGCAAAATATTGTTATTCATATTTATCGCAAAATAATGGCGGTTGGATCCTGCCCAGACATTGCCGGTAAATTCAAAAGCCCAACCAACAAGAAAAGCAGGCCGGTTTTGATCAGGAAAAACACATTAACCAAAGAAGCTTACATCTTGTCAAACCAAAATGTTGTGCCAAACATTCACTTCTAGCTGCCTGAACTGGGTTTAACATTCATTAATATAAGCCTTCACTCTCGGTTCGTCCAGGATATATCTGCCAAACTGGTGAGAAAAACTGCTTGAGAACAATTGATTATACTCTAAAAAAATTAATTTCAATTGTCTAACTTAAACAGCGAATGCCAACATTTCTTTGCAGGATACCTCTAAAAAAACCAAAAGCCACCAACATTCATTGGACTTGGTTTAGGCAAAATGGCATTGTCATTCTCCATAACGCTTGAGGATCTCATTCGGCAATTCTTTGTACCCGACAAAACACAGTTCAAGACAAAATCGTGTTAAGGATTATCATTGAAAAATCTAAACAAATTCACTACCATTGTGGCCGTTTGTTTCATGGTCAAACCGTGTACTGCTTCAATGCAGAGAATCTCATACCGATTAATTCAAGAGGTGGTACCAATTTTTCAGGAAGAAGCACAAGGTGGAGTTACGGCTTAATTTTTAGAAAAGATTGTGGTCATGAAAATTGAAACTGATTGGCCATGCCGCATCCATTCCAACTAAATAATGATCAAACAACTATAACCTGACTAAAAGGCGGAACAAAAAAATTTATGGGTAAATTTTTTCTTGCGAATGTCGGACGATCTGATCGCATTTATACATTAATGCAAGATCTTCCTGATTCGGTCCGCAACGCCATGATTGGCCTGTATGTTCGAGGGTCAAGATATGCCCTTTTCAGGGACCACATGCCGAGCCGTTTGACCATTTTTCTTACCGATCAATGCAACTTGAGATGTGCGCACTGCTTTATTGTCAAAGAGGATCAGCCCAAAAGTTGGGAAATGGGGCTGGACGAGTATCGCAAACTATTTCGCAGCCTGCGTGGAAAAGTAAAACAGCTGCAACTTACCGGCGGAGAACCTACTGTCAGAGGTGATTTTTCGGAAGTCATCCGCTTGGCCTATACCGAAGGTAAAATTCCAAGCATCCGTCTGTTCTCCAACGGTATAAGCACAAAGCGGCTGGTGGATCTATTACAGGATCACCGCCATCAATCACAAGCCCGCTTTACCATCCAAACCTCCATTGATGGATTGCATGCGTCTCATGATGCAAATCGTGGAGTTGAAGGTGCGCTTGAAAAAACGCGTGCAACGTTGGACGCATTAGTTCATCTGAAAAACCAACAGGATGGCAAGATTGACCGCATTATTGTTGTTACTGCCATATCTTCTAAAAATCTCCATGAGCTGCCAGAAATCATTCAAAGCGTCAATCAAAATGAAATCCTTCATGCATTTACATTTGTACGCGGCAGTGAAAAGGGTGTGTTCAACCTTAATGGCTCGGTTCAACCATCAAATTTTGAGCCTGCAGACTATCAGGGTTATCTGACAGTGGAGCAGATGGAATCCGCAAGGGACACCATTCAAAGGGAGCTTTGGGATAAAGAGCCGGAACGCCTTATGTATGCATTCAACCGCATTGGCCTAGATATAATTATTAAAAGCTTAAAGACCGGAACCGGGCAGATTGATTGCAAAATGGGTTATGGTGACCTGATTATTTTGTCCAATGGCGATGTCTCTCGCTGTGAAATGCTGCAAAGTATCACAAACCTCAAAGACCATGACTGGAACCTTGACAATGTTTTGAGATCGGAGACATTCAATAATTTTATGAAAAGCACTGCAAACTGCTGGTGTACGCACGACTGTAGTATCGGGGTCAGTATGATGTACGAAGCTGATCTTTTAAAGTTATTATTTAAATAGATAATAGTGTTTTGGAGAAAATAATGAAAAATCCCGTCGTCTTGTGCGTGATCCCCGTGCATGATCGCCCGAGAGAACTGGAAACGTTGCTTGAAAGTCTGGCACGTGTTGAAACCAAATCCGCCACACTAAAAATAGCCATTGTCGATGATGGCAGTCCAACACCTTTGCGACCGATTGTCGAAACCCGGTTTCCACACCTAGCTTCGCAGCTAAACTTTTTTAGAAATGATGTATCAAAAGGCCCCGGATCTGCCCGCAATCTGGCAGTCAACTCTTTGGAGAGCGATTTTATCTGGTTTTTGGATAGCGATACGGAAGTTGGCAACCCAAAGGTTATGGATCATATGGTAGAAAAACTTCTGACCAACCCGTCGATTGCAGCCGCAGGAGGACCAATTGAAATGGTGACGGGAGAAAAACTTATCCAACAGAGTCATGCGCTTGCAAACTTTCTGTTCATATACAGTTCCCACCAGTGTGACCAGTTTCCGCCAACGCAACCTGACACGCTATCCTCATGCAACCTCTTGATAAAGAGAGAACATTTTAATAGTGTAGGGGGTTTCGACACCTCTCTCAAAATGAATGAAGATGCTGAACTTTCGTTGGCACTACGCAGCAAAGGTCTCTCACTTTACCAAAGTGCAGACACTGTTATTTTCCACCATGTGGCATTAACAGGCCGGGAAAGTGGTTTTTTTGAACATTTTCGTCAATTTCAAGCCTATGTATATGATGTTTTCCGTGCCAGGATTTATATCATTTGCAAATATAATCCAAAAATATTGTGGTTTCTCCCCATACTGGATCTGTTTGTAATGCTATTGATTTTCATAAATGTAAAAAGAGGTGTTTACACGATTTACAGAATCAACATTGCATCTTCAGGGTCGATTTTTTTCCGTATTTGGATTTTGTTCAAAGCATATATCAAGACATATATTTCTGGAATCCGTACCCTGCTTTCCTAGAAAACTTGCCATCCAGATGATGGGTAGAGAATAGAGTCTGGAGAAGGTTTGCTGTAAATTCAGTGCTTTAGATAGAGTTGTTTGGTAAATTTCAGATAATCCTGGAAACGGCAGTTGGGAGTGCGTGAATGGCGCAACATATTGAAAAAGATCTTAATTTTGAAAAGCAAAATCTGAAACACAAACCTATAATTTGGGGGTTTATTTTTCTCGCTACTCTACTATTATTCCACAAAGACTGGAACATAAAGATTGAGAGAAGTATAAACCCATATGTCATAAATAGCGATACAAGAGTTGTTATTTCCCCATATTATTTGGCAGATAATCCAGAATTAGCTCAAGACACCATTCTTGCTTATATTCGTAGCGGGCACCCACTGGGGTTTAAACTACTTTACAGCATCACTGATCACATTATCAGTCCTGCAGCTCTTGGCAAACTTATATCCATCTGCATGTTTTTTGCGACTCTGTTTTTCTTGACGGCGGCTGCTGGAAGGTTGGAAGGATATTCAGCGGCGTGGTCAGTTTTTATAATTTTTCTATCCGCCTCTTTTTTTTATGAGATTATTGCCGGAGGCCTCCCCCGTAGTTTTGCTTTTCCAATCATGGCAGCCAACCTGGCTGCACTGGTGTTTGGTCGCACCCTTATCATCTCTTTTTTAACAATCCTGGGAGCACTGTTTTATCCCATGTCTGGCTTAATTGCCGGGGCTACACTGTTTGCATTGCTGTTTCTTATGCCGAAAGCAGACCGAGGAGATGCCACGGAGTGGCCTCTTTCCAAACGAGTCAAGATAGTTGCCGTGGTTGCAGCTCTATCTTGCCTGCTTTTATTGCCAACTATGATTGGCAAAGATTATGGCCGTACTCTTGATAACAATGACCATAAAGAGTATCCAGAAATCTTGGGTAGAGCTGGTATAGAACCTGGGCAGATTGGTGCATACCAAAGCGAGATTGTCCCACTCTGGAAACAATTGATTTTCCATGGACGATCATCTGTTAGGTTGAGCTACCAGAGCGAACCATGGTCAAAAACACTCCATGGTCTGGGGACATATCGTTTTCGCTTTCATTACGACAAATATTTTTATGAAGGCTTTATCCGAGATGATTTTTTAGTCATAATTTTATGGGCTGCCATTTTTGTAGTCGTTGGAATAAAAGCCTTCAATAATAAAAATGCTCCGATAAGACGGGTTGCCATGATGGCCGGAGTAGCGTGTAGCTGGTATTATTTGGCATATTTTATGTTTCCATATTTATATTTTCCTGCTCGCTACCTGCAACCATTAATTTTTATTTTTCTTATTTTACTGCCGGTTGTAGCCAGCGGTCTCTTTGATGGCATAAAAAAAATAATACCAAGCAAAAGACATCAACTGTTTCGTTCTGGCTTTATCATCGCCATGGGTCTGTTTTGTATTTTATTTTTTGGGGCAAAAACACATAAAGAGTGGCTGGGGTATGACAAGGACTATTCAAAGTCCGCAGCATATTTTAAACACATAAACTCCCTTCCAAAAGATTCCATGATAGCGGCTTGGCCCAAGGGAGTTATTGAGGCTGTTCCCATTCTCTCACAGCGCAAGGCTTTTGTATGGCATGAATCACATGTGGCTTTTCATGATAAATATATATTAAAGATGAGAGAGCGGACTTTCGCTTTGATTGATGCCTATTTTGCCGACTCTTTGGAACCGCTTTTAAAATTACGTGATAGTTTTGGAGTTACCCACCTATCCATTTATAAAGCACATTTTAATGGAAAACCGGCTTGGTATTTCGCACCATTTTTAAAATATGCCCAGCAAAAACAAAAGGCAGGGGGGAAAAGGGGGTTTGAGGTTTTAAGGCAAATTCCAAATGCAAAAATCTTTGAGTCGGAAGATATTGTCACCTTGGATTTATCACGACTATCAAGCCTTTAGATATTTGCAAGTTGGTGCTTATATCCATTAAAAAAACTTTTCTGAAATCGCTTTAAAAACTTCTTCAGGCTTGAACTGTTCCAAACAGATTGGTTGATTGCAATCCTCTGGATGCACACTGTTTTTGGCATCATAAACATTGAGACAGGGAGAGCAATAGATATCCTTATCATAAAAAACCAATGAATTGTCGTTGATTGGGCCGTAGGTTTTGGGAGTTTCAGGCCCAAAAAAAACCACAAGGTTTGTACCATACAGAGAGGCAATATGCATGGGCCCGGTATCATTCGTAATCAGTAGATATGCCTCCTCCATAAGTGCAAACAGCTCATAAAGCGTTGTTTTACCAGCCAGGTTCAATACTTTGTCACCTAAGTCTGCCAACTTTGAATGCAAACTATTTACATAATGTTCCTCTGCAGGTGAACCGATCAAGGCAAATTGATAATTTGGATATGTTTTTACCAACTGGTCAATTATGCGTAAAAAATAATCGGCAGGCCAACGCCTGGCATAGCTGGCCTCGGAAGCATTGGGATTAATAAGAATGTATGGGGAGCCTTCGTCAATTCCAAGGCGAGTTAAATATTGCGGATCCTCTACCAGCTTTTTTGAGCTTGGCAGCATATCGGAAAAAAACGCCTCCTCTTGTTCAATTCCAAGCGGAGTTCCAAAGGCGCAATACATTTTTTGAATATGCTGGTAACTGTTATAGAATATCGGATGTGTCAGCACCCCTCGTGGCCGGATATGTTTCAGAAAAAAACCAATCCGCATTTTAGCACCGGATAATACGGCCATGATCATGGTAAATTTGGAAAAAAACTCCAGATCCAAAGAGATTGAAACTTTTTGTTTGCGCAGATAGATTACGGCTTTAACAAAATCCGTAACAAAAGATATGAATGAATCCGAGGATAGAACAATCACCTCATCTGCAATATTGGTCAAACGAAATGATGGTGCCAAGGGTTTAAAAGTGACAAAGATTATTTTTGCCAAAGGATATTTTTTGCGCACCCCCCTCATCAAGGGAATGCTATGTAAAATACTGCCCATCCCAAAATATTTTTGCACCATGATTACCTGATGCTCACTCTGTTCAGCCTTTTTGGGAAATATTCTGCCCAACCAACTTTGGGCCGCAAGAAGAACCCGGAAAAACCTGCATATTGTTTTTCCGGCAACTTCGTCAATTGTGCGCATCGTTTTGATGTTCATATCTTTACGAAAAGCCTGATAGACTGAGTTTATTTGCTTAATGGCACCTAACCCGCATCGCTCACCATGCTTCGGCTGCAACCTTCGCAGGAACCTTGGTGAGCGATGCGGGCTAAATCTGATTCAGGCCATTTCAGCAAGCAAATATAGAACCAAGATCACTGCACTATATATGAAGTCCAGACAATATGGTACTTTCAATACAAAATCGTTGGTGATTGCTCATTGGGAAAAGGCTAATTTGTCTGGCAAGTTAGTGCGTGGATACAACTTTGTTGACAAACTATTGCAAACTATTGCAAAAGCGGCAACCCCACTGCTGGCTGCAGGGAGCTGCGAATCATGCTGTCAACCCGCAAGCCCATCCTGGAGAACCAGTCGCCCTTATAGGTAAAGGTGACCATGCGTTCGGCTTTTATCAGGGTGCGGGCAATCCAGGATGCAGACCCCAAACCGTCAACCAGGCCAATTTTTACCGCTTGGTCGCCGGTCCAGACCAACCCTTCAAAAAGATCCTGCTTACCCGGTTTCAGCCGTTTGCCACGTCCATCCTGTACCGCTTTGATAAATTGGGCATGAATGCTGCTCAAAAGCCGTTTGGCATGTGCCGACTCGGCAGGATCGATAGGGGTGAAAGGGTTTAAAAATGATTTATTTTTGCCAGCGGTCAGCAGTCGTGGCTCAACCCCCAGTTTTTCCATCGCCTTTTGCACCCCAAACCCCTGCATAATCACGCCGATGGAACCGACCATGCTGGCTTTGTCGGCATAGATTTTGGGAGCGGAGGCCGCAATATAATAGCCCCCGGAAGCGCATATATCCTCAAGAGCCGCATAGACCGGCATCTTTGGAAAACGTTTTTGCAAATGCAGCATGGCATCATAGACCTGCCCTGCCTGTACCGGCGAACCGCCCGGGCTGTTGATGCGCAATATCACACCCTTGGTGTCCGGGTCTTCAAAAGCATCGGTCAAGCCGTGGATGATATGTTCGGAACTGTATGGCGTTCCCGGCATGATCGGCCCCAGGATATCCACCACTGCAGTATGACCATTGCCTGCCGCTGCCGCCAACTTTTCCACATCCCCAGACCAGTTGCCATCATGGGCACCCCAGGCCAGGAAAATAAGATAGAGGGCGATAAAAAGGCGGAATAAATTTTTACTCCAACGCCCCCGCCGCTGCTCCCGACTGTTTTCCCGCACCAAATCGGCAAGCAACTGCCGCTCGGCAGCACGGCTTTCATCCATCTGCTGCAGCAGGGATTCCAGGGATGGGCCAGCAACGCCAACATCTTGCAGATCAATATCTTTGGCCGCAGGCGCGCCGTCTTCAACATCCCCGCCAACCAAGTCCGGCTCTCTTTTATCCATTCCCACTGCCTATCAATCGACTAATCAAATACATATAAAAGCAATTTATTGTTCAATGTTGATCATAATCATCATCAAACCCGGTCTAACCCAAGCTTGGCCCCGCCACGTACTCCATCCAGCAGGTTAAAAAACCACCATACCATCAGACCGGCTTAAACCTTGAAACGGCAGTTGTTAGCACATAATTGGAATAACCTCTTGATTCATCTGCCGTAGTAGAAAAAAGTCTCATCACCCATTGGGTGACTTCGATTTGTTCTACTACAACAGCTAAACCAATATGTTGCGCCACTCATGCACTCCCAACTGCCGTTTCAAGGTTAAACAACCTGCACCGTACTGCGTCCGGCATCGGCCAATATATCCAACACCCGTTGTCGCCAGGCGGCGGCAAAACGGGCCTTGATCTGTTGATCGGCGTTGCCTGAGAGGATTCGGCCCATATCCGCCCCCATATCCGGGGCCGCCGGAATTGACGACGGGGAGTATGAGAGAGTCACCTTTTGACCATTATCACGACGACCAAAGGTAACCATGGCGGCTCCGTCCACATTAAAACGGAGCAGATTTTTGCGCACATATTGCCCACCAAGACCGTGAAAACCCTGGGCAGCGGCGGCACCGGTTATCAGGGTATATACCTGACTCAAAGGGCCGTTCACCCCCTCTTCCTGATCACCGTCCAGCTCGACCGTAATATCCCCCCGCTGTGGTAACGAGTCAGGATATAGCCGCTCCAAAGCCACCTTGACCAACAAAAAGGCTCCGGCAACCGTCGGACAGGCATGACCGGACAACTTGACTGCATCATCAAACGTATAGGTAAGCCTGCCATCACCGGCACCCAGCAACTCTGCCAAGGGATCAAACAGGGTTATGGCAGGTTGGTCTGGAAACATCAAAGTCACTGTACAAACACCTTATGAAAAAATTTTTGCCCCTGCCGGTTAAGGGTGCATGGCGGCTAGAGCCACACACCCCCGGCAGGCGGATAATCAAGAGGCTTTTTTAATTGGAATATTGCTTCCGGCAGCCTGTTTGAGCTTGATATCGACGATACTTTTCAACATGCCGACACAAAAGCGCATATCATACACTTCACAACCGCGACACTCCTGGGCGGTGGTACCGCATTTATGCTCTTTGTTGGCCCAACAGGGGCTATCATGTTCGGTAATGGCAGGACAATCCTGCT
>JADFZS010000101.1 GCA_015232405.1 Magnetococcales bacterium
AGCAAGAAATGTTCTTTGTGGAGCCAAGGCTGAAGATAAGAGGGTTGATACCATAATTGCCGGCTTGGCAGGTTTTCCTGAAAATATGATGAACGGGTGAGAATTTTTTTGGTCAGGGGTGGAGTGAAAATGGAAAAACTAAATATTGACAGTGTGGATCTGGCAGGTAAACGGGTTTTTATGCGGGCAGATTTTAATATACCTTTAACAACTGATGGTGAAATAAGGGAGGATACCAGAATTCGTGCTGCCCTGCCGACCATAAAAAAAATATTGGCTGCAGGTGGTCGTTTGGTGTTGGCCTCCCACTTGGGTAGACCCAAAGGAGCAGTTGTGCCGGAGCTATCATTAAAACCGGTGGCAAAGCGGTTATCTGAGCTGTTGGGGCAGTCTGTGCCGTTAGCACCTGACTCAATTGGACCGCAAGTGTTGGCAATGGTTGATGATCTGCAACCCGGTGGTGCGATTTTGTTGGAAAATGTCCGTTTTCATGCGGGGGAAACCAAAAATGACCCTGAACTTGCAGCTGGGTTTGCTCAGTTGGCTGATGTGGTGGTTAATGATGCTTTTGGTACGGCACACAGAGCCCATGCCTCAAACGTTGGGGTATCTAATTTGGTCTCCCCAGCGGTTGCAGGACAACTTATGGCTGCTGAAATTGAATATTTCAACAAGGCCATCAGTCAGCCAAAACGCCCTGTAGTTGCTATTTTGGGGGGAGCTAAAGTATCGACAAAAATTGGTGTTATCGATGCTCTAATGGAGAAGGTAGATAAAATAATTATTGCCGGGGCAATGGCAAATACATTCTTTAAAGCAATGGGTTATCAAGTTGGTAGCTCTCTTGTTGAAGATACCATGTTGGATGTGGCAGCAGCTGCCCAGAAAAGTGCCAAGGCCAAAGGGGTGGAGTTTATACTGCCAGTTGATTGTGTCATAGCCCAGAAAATTGAAAATGATGCTGATACCAAGGTGGTTAGTGTTAAAAATATTCCAGATGGTTGGATGGGACTTGATGTCGGACCAGAATCGTTGCAACTATTTCAAAATGCTCTAATAGGGGTAGAAACCATAGTTTGGAACGGCCCGTTGGGAGTGTTTGAGATGCCACCTTTTGCCAGTGGAACCTTGGGGCTGGCACAAAGTGTAGCCAACAGCTCTGCAGTAACCGTTGTTGGAGGTGGGGACACCGATGCTGCAGTTCGTCAGGCTGGGGTGGCAGATAAAATATCCCATATATCCACTGGTGGAGGGGCTTTTTTAGAGCTTATGGAGGGAAAAAACCTACCGGGTATTGATGCTTTGGGAACAATCTAGTACACATTGTATTAATTTTATGCAAAAAAAAGTTGCTCTCAAAAGCTTTTCAGAAGAGAATACAGGGTGCATGAGAGTAGTTTTTGGTTTTATATTGGAAATTTACAGCTTAGTTAATAACTGTTTAGGAACATATACAGCAAAACCTATACTGTTATAAAAAGTTGGTTTTACTTTTTTTTGATTTGTCTCGGGAGTGGAGGGGGATTATATGACCCAGAATATTCGTTACGGCCAGTACATTCGTGATGTTTCTGTTACAGCACAAGAGATATCCTACAATGCACTTTCGCCAAAAATTGATAGGGATAGAGCAGGGGTAATAATCCCTTATCAACCACCCAAAGTTACGTTGAACCCTAAAGATATCTACCGTTTGTTAAAGAACTATCTTGCAGGTCGATTTATGGAGCAGTTCAGTGCTGTTGCTCCCCTTGCTGTATATCTCGCCCTATTCCAACTTATCGTACTGCACCAGATGATCGACGGTTTTGTCGGTATTGTCTTTGCTCTGGTTGCTGTTATGATCGGTCTTATGTTTTTCATGGAGGGGCTGGCTCTTGGTCTAATGCCCTTTGGTGAAACCATCGGGGTTATGCTGCCGAAAAAGTCTACCCTGCCCGTTGTTCTGACCATCGCCTTTCTTCTCGGTGTTGGTGTTACCTTTGCTGAACCGGCAATTGGTGCACTTAAAACCGCCGGGCAGCTGGTGGATGTAAACAAGGCTCCCTACCTGTTTCTGTTATTAAATGATTGGTCAGGTACATTGGTCCTTGTTGTTGGTGCCGGTGTTGGTCTCGCTGCAATTTTGGGTACTATGCGCTTTTTACGGGGTTGGAGTTTAAAACCCATGATCTACGCTGCATTGGCCCCTGCCTTGGCTATGACCTTCTACGCCACAACAAATGATTACCTGGAACCTGTTCTTGGTTTGGCTTGGGACTGCGGTGCGGTTACAACAGGCCCGGTTACTGTTCCTCTGGTTCTATCATTGGGTATAGGTATCGCATCTTCTGCTGGTAAGGGAAGTCAAACCCTCTCCGGTTTTGGTATCGTTACCCTGGCCTCAATTTTCCCGATTATTGGTGTTTTGGGCCTATCCATATACGTTGTTTCAACTGTTCCGGTTGATCAGATAATCCAAGGAGCAGCTGCTGTCAGTGCTATGTCCACCGAGGCTGCATGGTATGATGTCTCCCCCGGTGTGGATGTGGTATTGGCTTTTAGAGCAATTTTGCCACTGGTTCTCTTTCTCTTTTTGGTTTTGAATTTTCTTTTGAAAGAGAAAGTGCAAAATGGTGGCATTGTCGCTTATGGTATCGCCTTGACCATTATCGGTATGGCTATCTTCAACCTTGGTCTTACCTACGGTCTCTCAGCTTTGGGTGAGCAGTCCGGTAGTCTGTTACCTTCAGCATTTGCCAGCATTGATGCAGTTCCAGACTCTCCGATATATGTCTATATCGTTGGTATGGTATTGGCACTAGCCTTTGCTTGGTTTTTGGGGTTTGGAGCCACACTGGCAGAGCCTGCTCTCAATGCACTTGGTGCAACAGTTGAAAACATGACCCAAGGTGTGTTTAAAAAATCCACTCTAATGTATGCTGTATCACTAGGTGTTGCTTTTGGTATTGCAATTGGTTTGGCTAAAATTGTCTTTAACATACCCCTTGCAACAATGTTGATTCCGGCATATTTCTTCGCGATTTTCTTGACTTTTCTCTCAACTGAAGAGTTTGTTAATATCGCTTGGGACAGCGCAGGTGTTACAACAGGACCAATAACGGTTCCTTTGGTGTTGGCCATGGGTCTTGGTGTTGGTGGTGCGGTTAATGTTGTTGAAGGTTTTGGTATGCTCTCCATGGCTTCCATCGGTCCTATTATCTCTGTTATGTTGACAGGTTTGTGGGTCCGTTTTTCCGCTCGGTTTAAAAAGGAAGAAGAAGTACCGGTAGAGGCTGCTTAATTTATTTATTTTTCATACTTGTTTGGTATGTTCATTATTTTAGGGGGTACGCGTCATGGCGTCTTCGGCTAAACGTAAAATTACTTTTCTTACTGATGTTCGTTTGATCACCTGCATTGTGCAACGTGGTCTTGGTGATACCATTGTGCACGCAGCTCGTGATGCTGGAGCACAAGGTGCAACGGTGTTTTTTGCTAAAGGTAGTGGTGTTCGAGAACGCCTTGGTGCTCTTGGTGTTGCTGTTGAGGTAGAAAAAGAGGTGGTAAGCATTGTTGTGGGTACTGAACAGCTAGATGCAGTGTTTGATAACATCTATCTCGCCGGACAGTTAGATACACCGGGTATGGGTTTTATGTATGTTACCCCACTGGAAAAGGCAGCTACCTACATTCCTCAAGCAGTTCTTGAGAAACTACAAAAAAGCGCATAGGAGGGGAGATCATGGTCAAAATGCAAGATCCAACCTCATATCCAAGTTCTAAGTTGATAACATGTGTGCTACCAGACACCGGGAAAGACTCCGAACTTCTCAATCTGCTAAAAGAGGAGAAAGATATCATAACCGCCAACTCCTTTAAATGTCGAAGCGTCGGTGTGGCTTCTGAGGGCAAAAAGGGTAAAAAGCTAGAGGTTGAGGCTGTGAGGGTGGTTTCCATCGTTGTACCAGCCAAAAAAGCAGATGATTTTTTTGAGTATATTTTTGAAGCTACAGAAATGGATAATGAAGGAGGTGGCTTTATGTATCAGACTGATCTGGTAGGAGCTACTCCATTTATTCTTCCCGAAGGTATACCGGATGAGGTTGAGGAATAGATATTATATTAATCTCAAATAAAAAATTTACAGCCAAAAGCAAAACCTTGTGAGGCCTCGCATGCCCCCGCGCTTTTAAATGTATAAGCATAAAAAAACCCGCTTTTAGCGGGCTTTTTTATGCTTATAGTCTAGGGAGCTTTTTGTAGATGCTAAGCCCCACATGATAGCCACCATCGATCTCATCTATTGAGCAGACATTACAGTAGAAAATATCCATACCATCAATACCGTTAATCTCAAGGTATGTATTTTCTGCATTTGGGGGCCTCTCTTCAGCAAAAAGTCCAAAACCAGCGGTGCTAACATCGGTTATTTTCATATCCATCCGTAGTTCATGAAAAATTGCCACGGCATCTCTGTTAACACTCATCCTGTAGGAGTTTCGCAACTCTGCACTTCCGGTTAATGGTTGGCTTCCCTCTGTTGCAAAATCTTCTGGATCAATGGTTTTACTGTTTTTATTTATAGTTTCAATTATTGAGTCGATAATTTCTATATCTGCACTCTGCAATCCACCCATCCTTGCTCTTTCAGCTAGCTGATATAGCTCATTTGCAAGATCCTCTTCAGTTTTAATTGGGTGTAAGTCCATCTTTTTTCTCCACTGTTTAAACCAGGTTTTCAACTGTATCGTAGATAGGCTCTACATGTTGTTTTGAATATACTTTTTTGGGGGGATATTTGCCAATTAAATTGATGTTATTGTGTGATTTGTGGGAGTTATCTTTTGATTTTATGTTACTTTTCTGGTTTTTATTAATTGCTCATTGGTTGGATTTTGCTTTATTATCGTGAGCTAGTGGGGTTACAACTTCTCTGGCTTGTTATTTTTTGCTCTCTTTCGATAATCCTGAGTGGGTAGAGGTTTTTCTTTATGAAAAAATGGCTTTATATAGGTTTTAGTCACATTGTTTTATTGATGTTTTTAGCCTCTTGCTCATCACTTGATGAAATTGGGAGTGGTAAATCACAACCTGAAATAAAACAGCCAACTATTGATTTGGTTGGAGTTAGGCTTGGAAAAATCTCATTTTTAAAACAGAAACTAATAGTACGACTTAAAATTAAAAATCCCAATGATATTGCCATACCCATATCATCTCTTAATTTCTCTTTAACATTAGAAAAAATGGAGACGGCAAAAGGAGTTCTAGGGGAGAGAATAGATGTTCCGGTACTTGGAGAAAAAGAGTTTGATGTGATTGTTGAAACCTCCATTTTTAAAATATCCAGGCCAGTTGCCAAATTTCTAAAACATCGCAGTAAAACGTTGGATTATCATATATCCGGGTTGGTCAGTGTAGATGTGCTTTTTGCAGGTACGTTTGATTTTTCCAAAAAAGGAACCATTACTGTTGATTAATTATATTATCTTTTGAGGTTGTGATGAAAAAATATAAAATATTTTCCCTTGTCGTTAGTGTGTGCTGCTTTTTGTTTGCTGCAATATCAGCCCAGGCAGGAGGCATAGATAAAAGTTGGAGTTATAAAGGGTGGAAGCAGCACCATCCCCACCAAGGTAACAATATCATCAGTAGTATTGGAACCCAGTATTTTTTTGCTCCCGCAGATCCGGTGATACTTAAAATATCTAAAATGCCCTCCAAACCCAAAAAGGCAAAAACTGTAAAACCTGTCAAACTTGCAAAAGCCAAAACCATCAGTCAACAAAAACCAGCCGTAGAAACATTACCAGACTCAATACCACCCTTTATGGAACCGTTTGTTGTGGCTGAGGATAAAAAAGATGCCAACAAAATGAAAATGTCATACTCCCTTGGTAAAGACATGGATGAAGATGGCATTGCCGATGAGAATGATCTCTGTTTGAACACACCGCAAGTGGATATGGTGAATAAACAGGGGTGTTGGGTGTTGGGTAAAATCTATTTTCTTTTTGGCAAAGCTACCCTACAGAAAAAATTCACCTCCAAGCTGGATAACATGATCTCCTATCTAAAGGCCCATCCTGAGTATAAAATAGAGTTGGGGGGGCATACTGACAATATCGGTGCTAATTCAATCAACAACAAAATTGCCGCAAAACGGGCTATTGCTGTGATGAACTATTTTATCAAAAAGGGGATAGCACGTGAAAGATTGTCAAATGTCAGTTTTGGTCTTTCTCGGCCCGACACCGACAACTCAACAGTGGTAAAGCGTTATTATAACCGTCGGGTTGAAGTTCATCCATTTAAACCAAACAATACATAAAAAAATTATGGCTACAGTTCATGGATGAATTTGAATTAACTATCAACAAGATTGTTCCAGGTGGTTTTGGCTTGGGTTTTCATATGGAAAAAGCGGTGTTTGTCCCTTTTTCTGCACCTGGGGACCAACTCTTGGTCACTGTTGATAAAAAGCACAAAAACCATAGCTTTGCCACAATAAAAAAGATTATTACACCAGGGCTTGATCGTGTTCCACCGGATTGTGCAGTTTATGGTGAATGTGGTGGCTGTCAGCTGCGACATCTAAAAAAACCGTTACAAGGAGAGATTAAAACCGCTTTTGTGGAGGAGTCACTACAACGTATAGGTAAGATAAAACCCGATGGTGTAGTGTCACCAATAGTAGCTTCCCCATGGGGTGGGGGATATCGACGGCGAACCGGGTTGAAGGTCAAGGTGGTAAAAAGCGGTGTGTTATTGGGGTTTTTTGCTGCTGCAACCCACAGAGTCGTGGATATCGCCAGCTGCCCTATTTTAGATCACCGTATCAACGATTTGCTCAACCCCTTACGGGAGTTGATCTTAAGTTTAGAAGGTAAAAACTATCTACCAGAGGTTGACTGTGTAGCAGGTGATGAAAATATTGGCTTGTTATTCCATACCCTGCGAGCTTTTTCCAAGTTTGATGTAGACAAGCTGAAAGCTTTTGCCAATGAATATAAAATCCCCCAGCTATGGATACAACAAGGCAAAAAATCCCGGCTTCGCTCTCTACATAGCAACAGGGTGTTACACTATGGTGTGGAGAATTTTTCAATCAACTTTAAACCGGGGGATTTTATCCAGATAAACGGGGAGGCTAATGGATTATTGG
This sequence comes from Magnetococcales bacterium, assembly GCA_015232405.1. Taxonomy (GTDB): domain Bacteria; phylum Pseudomonadota; class Magnetococcia; order Magnetococcales; family JADFYX01. Next base: position 7,148 of record JADFZS010000101.1, read on the forward strand.
TTGCCCGGGTTATGGAGGCGTTGGGTCCAAAAGTTGGTGATGGCAATAGTGTGGCCTGGGATCTTTTTTGTGGTATTGGTAATTTTACCCTACCTTTGGCTACAAAGTTTGCAAAAGTTTATGGGGTTGAGAGTAATCCTCGTGCACTAGATAGGCTTAAGGGCAATGTCAAGATAGCAGCCCTTAATAATATTGTACCCATAAAGGCTGACCTCTTAAAACCAGCAGGTTTGGATAGGTTGAAAGAGCTGGAAAGTGCAGATTTGGTTCTTTTGGACCCACCTCGCAGCGGTGGTTTAGAGTTAATTAAAAGATTAGCCAAATACCGACCTCAAAGGGTTGTTTATGTCTCCTGTGATCCTGCCACATTTGCCCGAGATGCCGGGGTGTTGGTCAGTGCTGGGTATATTTTAAAATCACTGCTACCCATAGATCTTTTTCCCCAAACCTCTCATGTTGAGATGGTTGGTGTGTTTGAGATTTAACAAGGATAAAAGATGAACTATTCTATCAAAGAGTTAATTGAGAGAGCCTGTGCTTTTAGTATTGAGTCTGCAGAGCTGGCTAATATCATTAGCAGTAGTGGTGACAAAGATTTAGAAAGCGAAAAAAAATTGTTTGCCTGTAAACAGAAATATGCCGAATCATTGGAGGTGCTGCGCCTGGCGGATCAGAACGGTTTTGAACACAACAAAGCCAAAGTAGTTGAAATAACACGTATGGCAATGCAGAGATAGTTATGCAGGATTCTTATTTAGCAAAAAATCTAGGTTTAAACTTATGATGACTCGCTAAAAGCTCTCTTTGTCATGTTGCAGCAATCCAATTTGCGGCCTTGGTGTTACTGGTTGCAATTTATCCATTTCCCAATCATGTTTGTTGCCTGAAATAGGCTCGGCTTCTGTTTTTACCACCGGGGTAGAACTGTCGGTTTTAAAAAAATCGATGGCATTTTGCAGTTGATATGCATGGCCCGAAAGCTCTTCTGCTGAAGCTGATAGCTCTTGGGAGGCTCCTGCATTTTGTTGAATAACCTGATCCAACTGCTGGATGGCACTGTTTATTTGTCCTGCACCTTGAGACTGTTCTCTACTAGAGGCGGTTATCTCTTGTACCAACTCCGCTGTTTTTTGAATATCTGGAACCAATCTACCCAACATATCACCAGCTTGCTCTGCCACTTCAACACTGGATTCAGAAAGTCCTCCAATCTCTCCAGCAGCGATCTGGCTACGCTCTGCAAGTTTGCGCACCTCTGCTGCAACCACGGCAAAACCTTTGCCATGTTCCCCGGCACGGGCTGCCTCGATGGCGGCATTGAGAGCAAGTAGGTTGGTCTGGCGGGCAATCTCCTCAATTATTGATATCTTCTGGGCTATCTCCTTCATAGCTCCCACCGCTTTGCTTACCGCTTCACCACTTTGTTGGGCATCATTTGCAGCCTGTTGGGATATTTTTTCTGTGGTTGTGGCGTTGTTGGTGTTTTGCTGAATATTGGCTGCCATCTCCTCCATTGCCGCAGATGTCTCTTCAATGGATGCGGCCTGTTGGGTAGAGCCTTGGGATACGATCATGGCACTATCATTGACCTGATTGCTGCCACCAATAAGATCATTGCCAACTGTCATAACAGTACCAACTGTACCTTGTAGGTTGCATACCATGTCGTACATGGCAGCGTAGACACCTTCAAGTTTACGTTTTTCGTCAAAGGTGATTGTTAGATCACCCTTAGCAACCCGGCGTGCGATATCTCTCACCTCACGGGGTTCGCCACCAAGTTGATGGCTAATCTCCTTGGCGATATAAATACCCAAGAACATGGCAAGCACCACCACAAAAACAGTGAAAATAAGGTAGAACATAAACTCCTTATCGGCACTGTTGCGCAATTGAGCTGCTTTGGCAGCAAGATCACCTGATAGCCTGTTTTCCACCTTTTTGAGCAGGTTTATTTTATTGGTTATGGTTTTAAACCAAATATTGGGATCTACGGTAAAATTACTGTCAAATGCCTTGTTGCGCATATCTTGAACTTCTGAAACTGTTGCTACCTGCATTGTCTGTTTATAAAAAGCTACCTGATGGGCTGGGGCATTGGCAGTAAACACACTCATGTAGGTGTGCTGTTCCGATACAAGGTTGCTAAATTTATTATACATACCAGACGCAAAGCTTTTTCTGGCAAAGGTGTTGGTGATCACAGCCCGTTCGATACCGGCTCTCTCTTTTCCCATAAGAAAGTTCACATAGGCCAGACTCTGAGCTGCCATATCTGCATTGGCAGCAAGTTTTCCTATATGGCCTATTACATCTAAAAATTCACCATTCATTTTTGTGTAATGGTCAATAGCAGCTGCTGCTGTAATATTTTGGCGATCTACCTGTTGGCGTATTTTTTCCAACCCTCTTAATTTGTTCATTGCTCTTTTTAGGGTTGTGGAAAATTCCGAGCCATAACTGTCTGTAGCAAAATCTTGCAGGTAGGAGCGCAACTCTTCCATTTTCAAGTTGGTGAGGCTGTTTCTGTGGCGTGGTAGTTCAGTGGAGAACCGTCTACCCTTGCTACCAAGAAACCCAGCAGTCATGCCTCGCTCTTTTTGGGTTTCGTGTACCAAGGAGCTTATGCGCACCGCAAGCCCGGATAAACGGTCCATAGCTGCCATTTTAACCGAGAGTGACTGCCTCGTAACAATATTTTGCACCCCAAAAATTACCAAACCACTCAGAGGAATAAGCAGCATAAGTGTAAATTTTGCTCTTAAGCTAAGATTACTGATAAATCTCATTTAAGATATCCTTATATTTTAATAAAGTAACTTCGCTGCGAAACTTGGTCTAATAATGCTTTATCTGCCTAAAAACTTATACATATTTTTTTAGTTTATTGGTAGCAGTGTGTTTGTTGCTCATATTGTTAACAATTGGATAGATATTATAATGAATAATATTTTTTCGGTGTTCATACAGTTAACGACTAATTTTTATATTAAAAAAATAGTGATCAATGTCTACACGCAAGTTTGGCTTATCTCGTTTATTAAAAAATTAATATCTTCAATTGCGCCATCAGTATCATATTTTTTTGTTTTATCAACAATTTCGTTAAGTTTGTTGTTCCATGGAGTTGTTTTCCAGATATGAGCATGACTTACTATAAATTTATCGGCATCAATAAATCCAAATTCAACTATTCGGGAAAGCTCTTTTAGTTGTTCAATAATTTCTATTGGTTCAACCTTATTGTCTACTGCTACCTCAACATTATTATCAATAGAAAGTGATGCAGAAAAGTAGAACTTGCTACCTTTATCTATTTCACTACGAACCTTGAGTTCTCCTCCAAGTCTTTTTATCAATCGGTCGGCAATTGCAAGGCCTATTCCTACTCCACCATGTTTTCTTGTGCTACTACTCTCTTTCTGGGTAAATGGCTCTAAAAGATTATTAATTATACGAGAGTCAATTCCTATACCGGTATCAGACACCTCAAATCGATAGACAATCTTTTTATCATCCAGTTTCTCAGGAACAACATTAAGTGATACTTTTCCTGACTCCGTAAATTTAAACGCATTGTCTAATAGTTGATCTAAAATTTGTGTCAACCGTCCAGGATCACCTGTGTATGTATCAGGAGTAGGTATTTTGTCTGAGTAAATATTGAATGATAGATCTTTGTCATTGGTTAAGGGTAACCATTTTACTTTTAGGTTATGCAATATACTTTTAAGCTGAAAAGGTTTGTTGGTATTAGGTTTATCGGAAGCAATATCTGAGAAATCCAATAAACCACCAACGATATTCAAAAGGTCTGTGGCTGATCTTTGAATCTGTTCTAGTTGTTTTAGACCTATTGGGCTACTGACATGATCTCTCAATAAATTAGTTGGAGCAATTATTGCGTTAAGGGGAGTGCGCAATTCATGACTAATTCTTGAAATAAATTCACTTTTTACATGCTCAGAAGATTTAGCTTCAAGTAAAGCAGAGTGCAACTCTTCAGTACGAATTGTTACTTGTTCCTCAAGAGATTCTCGTAGTTTTTTTAATGCTATATGGGTTTTAACTCTTGCTTCCAGAATGGTTGGTGATACAGGTTTTGTGATAAAGTCTACAGCACCTAAGTTCAATCCTACGGACTCTTTTGTTTCATCATTTTGAATAGTTACAAAGATTATTGGGATATTACGAGTTGATTCCTGTGATTGTAATCTTTTACACACTTCATAACCATCAATTTCTGGCATGACAATGTCCAGAAGTATAAGATCAACACTATTAATGGCTAAAGTTTCTAAAGCTTCCCGTCCGCTTGTTGCCAAAATAATCTGATATTCTTCTTTAAGGATTTCAGCAAGATATTTAATATTAGAGGGAACGTCGTCGACAATGAGAATCTTCGATTTTGCTATTACTGATTTCATGCAGGTATCTCAATATAAAAAATAATATATATAGCGACTACATTGGAATTTGATAATTATATTTCTATCAATAATAACTATATATTGCTGTTGTTCCAGCTTTTTTAAAATATTCTATTTTGGCAACATTTTTGTTTTTCATCTTTAGTTTCTGACCAGTAAACTTTCTTTTCTAAATATGTATCATTTCTGTTAGAAACTAAAAATAGTTGCAACTAACATTCTTTAAGTGATCGTTATTAATGGCTATGCCATTTTTGCTTGGGTTTTATCGTTAAACTGTAAAGCGTAGAGTTTGGCATACAGGCCATCTTTTGCTAATAGCTCTGTGTGGCTTCCACTCTCTTTTATTTCACCTTGGGCTAAAACCAATATACGGTCGGAATTTAAAATTGTGCTAAGTCTGTGGGCTATAATAATGGCGGTGCGGTTTTTTTGTAGTTTTTCAAGTGCGTTTTGAATAAGGGTTTCGCTAATGGTGTCAACAGAGCTTGTCGCCTCATCCATCACCAGAATTTCCGGTTTAAAGGCAAACATACGGGTTATGCCGATTAACTGCCTCTCACCGGCTGATAGGTTGGAGCCACGCTCACTCAACACAGTCTCATATTGCAGGGGAAGCTGTTCAATAAATGTGGCAGCACCACTTTGTTTGGCTGCTTCCATAGCATCTTGGCTGCTTATTTTACTATCATTTAAACGGATATTCTCCATTATGGTTCCGGCAAACAAAAATGTCTCTTGTTGTACCATGCCAACCATTTTACGTAGCTGTTGCAGGGGGTAGCGGTCTACAGCCAGATTGTTGATTTCTATACTGCCTTGTTGAGCATCGTAAGTGCGGTTCAAAAGTTTTATAAGGCTTGTTTTTCCTGCCCCAGTTGGCCCTACCACAGCTACCCGTTCCCCAGCATTTATCTGGCAGTCAACCCCTTTTAATATTGGCCCTTTACCATAATCAAAATGAACATTGTTAAAGTTGATCTTCCCGTTATAAACTTTGGGTGTTTCGCTTTTTGTCGGCGTTGTGATTGTTGGCGGGGTATCTAGCAGAGCAAAAATTCTCTCCAAAGCGGTCATGGCAGCCTGCATGGTGGTGAATTTACCCGATAGATCCCGAATAGGGAAAAATATACGCCGAAGATAGTCAATAAAAGCCACCATCACTCCAACAGTTACTCCATCCTCAGGGTTTAAACCAGCCCCGTATAAAAACAGTAGAGCAACCACAACTACTGAAGATGCTTCGATAAAACTAAATTGAAACGCCTCAAGAAAATTGCTTTTTAACACAGTTTGATAATAGGAGCTGTTCATTTTGTCAAACTCGGTACGGTTTTGCTCCTGGCAGTTAAAGAGGCGCAACACTTCGTGGCCTTCAACCTGTTCAGTCAGATGACCAGCCATTTTTGCTTGTACCACCCGGCTTTTACGCTGTACCAAACGCATATGGCGGGTTATCAGTATGGTGCAGATTAATATAATCGGCATACAGGCCAGGGCTATCAGGGAGAGTTTGGGTGAGAGAATCACCATGGATATGGCTATTCCTATTAGCAGCAGTATATCGCTGACTAAGTTAATCAACCCAGAGCTGACCATGTTACTGACCGCTTCGGTATCGTTGGTTATTCTATTGGTTAGTCTGCCGCTGGCGTTGGTGGCAAAAAACTGTGCATCCATTGCAGTCAACTTGTTAAAGAGATCTCTGCGAATATCTCTAACCACCCGTTGCCCCAAAAGGCTGTTTATAACCGATTGTAGGTAGCTGATAAAAAACTGCATGGCAACCAAGCCAGCATAATAGAGTGCTAATAGGTTGAACCCGGTTAAATCTTGTGGCACAAGATGTTGATCAACTGCCTGTTTTATAATAAGAGGTTGGACCATCTGAGCCACAGTACTGATGGGTAACAACAGCAATGCGACAACTATCCACCCTTTGTATGGTTTGGCATAGGTGAAAAATCTGGCAAAGAGATCTATGTCTAAAAAGCTACCATATTTAGTCTCTTCAGTTTCACTCATTACAGCTGGCATCATGGTTTGAAATATCCTAAAAACATTGGTTAGCTTGCTTCTGACAACTGGGCCAAGGCCTCTTCTTTAGCCATATTGCTGTGGAGGTTTCGGTAAAGCTCACTGTTTTGCAAAAGCTCTTCATGCCTGCCCTGGGCGTTTATCTCTCCATCGTCCAACAGATAGATGTGGTCGGCATTGTGCAGGGCTGCTACCCGGTGGCAGACCATAATTATGGTGCGACCTTTGGCAACATCACGAAGATTTTCCAAAATTTTCGCTTCGGTATTGGCATCAACACTGGAAAAAATGTCATCAAGAAGCAATATAGCCGGGTCTACCGCCAAAGCACGAGCCAAAGCCGCCCTTTGTCGCTGCCCCCCAGAAAGTGTTATGCCACGCTCACCGACTACTGTATCGATTTGCTCGGGAAACTCCTCTATCTCCTTGTCAAACACCGCTTGTTGTGCCGCTCTCCAGGCTTGTTGCTCATCATTTTCACCTTTAACTCCTATCTGAATATTTTCTCTTATGGTGGTAGAAAATAGAAAACTCTCTTGAGGGGCCATAATCAGGTTTTCTCGCAACTGGCTTTCTGGAATCTCCATAATCTCTTTTCCAGCGATGGTTATGCAGCCCTTGGGAGTTGGATAGAGACGAGCAAGGCAGTTGAGCAGGACAGATTTACCCGATCCAACCCTGCCAACAAGACCGATAAAAGAGCCGTTGGCAATATCCATATCGATATTATTGAGTACTGGTTTGTCGGTTGTGCTGTCATCAAAGCCAAATGATAGCCCTTTTATTTTAATGGAGCCGTGTAATCTGTTTTTGTTTTTTTGTTGAATTTTATCGTTGGAGCTTTTAATAAATGGGTCTGTGTCCAAGATCCGCCCGATTCTCTCCAGGGCAGCAAGTCCTCGTTGCATAACGGTTAGTATCCAGCCAAGTCCCACCGTGGGCCATACCAATACAGCCAGATAGCCGGAAAACGCAACAAAATCACCAACGGTTAAATCACCACTTGCCACATGTCCACCACCATAATAGAGAAGAATCAAACTGCCAGCACCACCACTTAAAATAACAAGTGGTGAAAAGAGGCTCTGCAACCTTGTATGGTCCAGATGGGCTTGGTATAGCTCTTGGGACTCTTGGTTGAAACGGTTGCGCCAGTTGTTCTCTTGGGCATGAGCGCGAATCACCGCTACTCCTGCCACTGTCTCCTGGACAAAGCTCGACATCTCACCAAATTTATCGGCAACTTTTCTACTGAGACGGTAGAGTATACGGGTAAGATAGCGAGCAGCAATCAATGCAACAGGAAAAGGGGCCATGATAACCAGGGTCAACATGGGGTCCAATCCGATCATTATGGGTAGGGTGACGGCATAGGCCAAGACAGTGTTGGTTATTTGCAAAAAACCGGGACCAATGAACATTCGCACTGCGGTCACATCGTTGTTGCCACGGGCTACCAGATCCCCAGTACGTTCCCCATCAAAAAAAGGTGAGTCAAGTTCCAGCAGTTTATTGTGGTACACCTTGCGTAGTTCATACTCAACCTGACGACCAATACCAAAAATGTGGGTCCGGGCTTTTACTCGCATAAAGGCGTTTAGTATCGCCAAGGCGATGAGGGCCAAGGCAAAATTGCTAATGGCTGTTTGGCTCTGTTGTGCTGTCAAGGTATCTATTGCCAGCTTTAGAACATAGGGTATTGCTGCTGTTGTAATTGCTGTGGCGGTGAGCAGTACAAAGCCAATAGCAAAAGAGAAAGCGTGTCTTCTATAAAAGGGCAGTAGATGTTGCAGTCTTACGGCCCAAGGTATTTTATTGCTCATAATATCGACCTGAAAATATTTATGACCTTGCCTTTGACGGGGTATTGATATGAAAATATCCCACTTTTTTACAGCCTATCCTTGGAGCAAGGGATAAATCCGGTTAGAATGCACCGCTTATATTAATGAACGTTTTAGAATAACCTTGAGGAAGTAATCTTTAAGACTGTCTCTTGTGGTTATATTCTAACATTGCATTATTCAGAGTTAAATATGGGCATGTTTCTCTCTAAAACAATGGTAGCTTACGATTTTTACCGATATAACTTTGCCATATCAACTTTTGGAAATGCCGACAAGTTGTATACGTGATGTTTTATAATATACAACTGGTATGTTGATTTGTGATTGTTTTTTTTGATGTTTTTTAGCTGTTCATAAGGATCTATTGTCAAATATGTTAGGTAAACAAGTTGGAAAACCGGGCTGGTGTTGGCAATGGTCTCTCTTTTTAGTGCTTTCACTTTTTTTTACTGGCTGTAGTCAGTTAGGTAAAATCACACCAAGTGATGGTGATCTGCCGAAAGTTAAAACTGGTAAGCCCTATGAAGTCTTTGGCAAAACCTACTATCCCCTCAAAAGCTCTGAAGGTTTTGTGGAGGAGGGGCTTGCATCTTGGTATGGGAAAAAGTTCCATAATAGACTCACCGCAAATGGTGAAGTCTATGATATGCACGCCTTGACAGCCGCCCACAAAACCCTACCTCTACCAACCTGGGTTTGGGTGTTAAACCTGGAAAACTATCGTGGTATGGTCATACGTATCAACGACCGTGGGCCGTTTGTTGATGATAGAATCATTGATCTATCCTATGGGGCAGCAAAAATTTTGGGGACCAGTAAAGCGGGTATCGCCAAAGTTAGAATTTCAGCTCTACCTATGGATAAACAGAGACAAATGGAGGCTGATTACCAAAAGAAATTAAAGAGAAAACCTGTTGTATCCCGGCCTGTTATAAAGTCTGAATCCATTGAGCAAAAAGGTGGCTCAACCGCTTTTGAGACCCCATCAAAACCAAAAATCAAGCACAGCAAGAAAAAAAATAGCACAAGAAAAAAACAGGCCAAAAATATCGACCAATTTGTACCAAATAAAATGATAGACGTTGCTGGTGGGCAAATACGGCGTCCCAAATGGAACCTGGTTATCAAAAACATATTCGATAATACTCTCAGCGTTCCAAGGATCTGCCGAACCTTTAAACAGATATATGAACAAAAAACGAACAAATATTACCGAAATAAACAGTATGTAGAAAAAACGCCTATTTAA
>JADFZS010000102.1 GCA_015232405.1 Magnetococcales bacterium
TGTACAGCTTGGTTTTGAAGATGTGAAACTTACCAGAGCTGCAAAGCCGGTTAAGGGTCACTATGCCAAAGCCAATGTACCAGTCAAAAAGGTGTTGCGTGAATTTAGAGTTGCAGACTCTTCCACCTATGAGATTGGTCAAACGCTTACAGTCACTGACTTTGCTGTAGATGCTCTTGTTGATGTAACAGGAGAGACAATCGGTAAAGGTTTTGCTGGTGGTATGAAACGTTGGGGGTTTAGAGGTGGTCGTGCATCCCATGGTGCCCACCGTACCCATAGGTCCAACGGTTCTATCGGTCAGTGTCAAACACCAGGTCGTGTTTACAAGAATAAAAAAATGTCAGGACATATGGGAACTGATACCCAGACCATATTGAACCTAAAAGTTGCCGCCATTGATGAAGAGAAGAATCTCTTGGTCATTAAGGGAAGTGTCCCTGGAGCAAAGGGTTCCGTGGTTTATGTTCGTGATGCAACAAGAAGTGCAGCACAATAGCCAGAGACAGTAAAATGATAGATTATTCCGTTAAAGATGTCGCAAACCAAGAGTTACGTCGTGTTGAATTGAGCGATGCAGTTTTTGGCAGAAAAATACGAAAAGATCTTTTGTCTCGTATTGTTAGCTATCAGCTAGCCTCCCGTCGCAGCTCAATTGCTGCAACCAAGGGAAGATCTGAGATTCGTGGTGGTGGTCACAAACCATATCGGCAAAAGGGAACAGGTAATGCACGACAAGGTACCGTCAGTGCTCCCCAGTTTCGTTCTGGTGGTGTAGTTTTTGGTCCAAAGCCAAGAGATTTTTCAGTTAAAATGTTGAAAAAAGAGCGTCGTTTGGCATTGCAAACTGCTCTATCTCTAAAGGTCAATAGTGAAGAGATGATTGTGCTTGAGAATCTCAACATGGAATCAATAAGCACAAAAAATATGGCGAAGATATTAGGTGATCTTGGTGTAGCAAAGTCGGCTGTCATAGTTTTGGATCAAGCGGATGATAAGGTCTCTCTTTCTGCCAGAAATATACCGGGAATTTCGGTCATTCTGGTCGAGGGGGTAAACGCCTATGATTTATTGGCACATGAGAACCTCATCGTTACAGAATCAGCCTTAAAGAAGATTGAAGAGAAATTGGCATGAGTGATCAATACTCCTTATACAACGTACTTTTTGCACCAAAAATTACAGAGAAATCCACTCTCTGTAACGAGAGGGGCAATCAAGTAGTTTTCAAAGTGGCTACCTGGGCCAACAAGATACAGATCAAGGCAGCCGTTGAAAAGTTGTTCAGTGTGGAAGTGGTCTCAGTCCAAACCATGAACAACAAAGGTAAAAACAAACGTTTTGGTCAGATCATGGGCAAAAGAAATGATTGGAAGAAGGCGGTCGTTCGTCTTAAAGAGGGTCAATCTATAGACTTTTTTGCTGGTACTTCATAAGTTACAGCAGATTTGACCACGAACGGCTAGCGGGAGCAGAGAGATGGGACTGAAAAAATATAAACCAACTTCAAACGGAAAGCGCACACAGATATCTGTAGACTATGCTACATTGTCCAATGTCGCGCCAGAGTCCAGCCTGTTGACAGGCATTCCGAAAAAAGGTGGTAGAAATAATTATGGTCGGATGACTGTACGTCATCGTGGTGGTGGTCACAAGCGCAACTACCGTATCATCGATTTTAAGCGTAATAAACTTGAGGTTGTTGGTCGAGTTGCAACATTGGAATATGACCCAAATAGAACAGCTTTTATCGCATTATTGCACTATGCAGACGGGGAAAAACGGTATATATTGGCTCCCCAGCGTGTTGCGGTAGGAGATGAGTTGATTTCAGGTAAAAATGTCGAGGTCAAACCCGGCAATGCAATGCCTCTACGGAACATTCCTGTTGGAACCATTGTTCACAATGTGGAGTTGAAACCAGAGAAGGGTGGTCAAATCGCCCGTTCAGCTGGTAACTCTGTTCAGTTGATGGGTAAAGAGGGAAAATACGCACAGATCAAACTCCCATCCGGTGAGATGCGTATGGTTCTTCTAGATTGTCGGGCAACAATTGGTTTGGTATCCAACTCTGACCATGGCAATACAAAGTTGGGCAAAGCTGGACGGATGAGATGGCAAGGGTATCGTCCCTCTGTAAGAGGTGTTGTTATGAACCCAGTTGATCATCCACATGGTGGTGGTGAGGGGCGTACTTCAGGTGGACGGCATCCAGTTACTCCATGGGGTGTACCTACCAAGGGTAAGAAAACCCGTAAACAAGGTAAAGCGTCTGATCGTCTAATCATGCGCCGTCGCAAATAGTAAGTGCAGTTTTTAAATAACGAGGTGATGTGTGGCACGGTCAATTAAAAAGGGTCCATTTTACGACGAGTATCTTTTAGCTCGGGTGCAGAAAATGCGGGTAGATGGACGTAAAGAACTGGTGAAAACCTGGTCAAGAAGATCAACTATAATTCCTGACTTTGTTGGATTCACGTTTGGCGTACATAATGGAAGAAAGTTCATACCGGTATTAATTACGGAGAACATGGTTGGCCATAAGTTGGGCGAGTTTTCACCGACACGGACCTTTCATGGTCATGTTGGTGACAAGAAAGCTGGCCGCTAAGGAGCAGAATCATGGAAGCGATAGCATCAACAAAAAATCTTAGAGTTTCACCAACCAAGGTGAGGCCTATAGTAGATCAGATCCGTGGTATGAATGTTGAGTCTGCTTTGCAGGTTTTGCAATTTTCAAAAAAACGTGCATCTAAATATGTCCATGACACATTGAAGTCCGCAGTAGCTAATGCTGAGGATACCCATGGCATGGATGTGGATACTCTGTTTGTTTTGAGGGGATTTGTTGACTCAGGGCCAACATTGAAAAGGTTTCGTCCTCGTGCAAGGGGCCGGGCAAGTCGTATTTTAAAAAGAACATCACACGTTACCCTGGTAGTTACGTCGAAGGACTAAGGGTATAAGCTTGATACAAAACGATGGAGTAGTATAAATGGGCCAGAAGGTACATCCAGTAGGCTTTCGTCTAGGTGTAACCAAGACGTGGGACAATCGTTGGTACGCTGATAAAACTTATTCCAGTCTTTTGCTAGAAGATGATAAGTTGCGTAAGTGGCTACGTAAAAGACTAGAACATGCAAGTGTTTCTAAAATTATAATTGAGCGACCAGCCAAAAAAGCGCGGATCAATATTCATTCTGCTCGGCCTGGGATTATTATTGGTAAGAAGGGTGTAGATATCGAAAAGTTGAAAGCCGATATCTCCCGTGTTGCCAATACAGAAGTTCAGCTTAATATTGTTGAGGTAAGAAAGCCGGAGGCAGATGCACAACTGATTGCCGATGGAATTGCTCAACAGTTGATTCGGCGTGTAGCTTTTCGCCGGGCCATGAAACGTTCTGTTACCTCTGCAATGCGTTTGGGTGCTCAGGGAATCAGAATTAACTGCTCAGGACGTTTGGGTGGTGGCGAGATTGCACGGATCGAATGGTATCGTGAGGGTAGAGTTCCACTTCACACACTTCGTGCCGACATAGATTATGGTATCTCTAGAGCATTGACAGCTTACGGAATTATTGGCGTAAAAGTTTGGGTGTTCAAAGGTGAAATCATAGATAAGGACAAGATTAGTTGAGGGTGAAGTTTCATGTTGTTGCAACCAAAACGAACTAAATACCGTAAGTCGCATAAGGGCCGTATTCACGGTCTAGCCTACAAAGCATCTGAATTGACATTTGGTCAGTACGGACTCAAGGCACTAACGGCTGGGCGGATCACAGGCAGACAAATTGAGGCTGCTCGCCGTGCTATGACTCGTCACATCAAAAGAGGTGGACGGATCTGGATTCGTATGTATCCAAATGTACCTGTTACCAGCAAACCTGCAGAGGTCAGGCAGGGTAAAGGTAAGGGTAACGTAGAATTTTGGATTGCACGGGTAAAACCCGGTCGTATTCTTTATGAGATGGAAGGTGTAACTGAAGAGTTGGCAAGAGATGCTATGGCGAGAGCCGCAGCAAAACTACCAATCCCGACTAAATTTATAAACCTCAAGAGGACAGCCTGATGAAAGCATCTGAAATACGGGATATGTCCGACGAAGATTTAAATAAAAAAATGGAAGAGCTAAACCAAGAAGCTTTTAATCTGCGCTTCCAAAATGCTACCTCCCAGCTAGAGAACACAGCGATGATAAGGCAGGTAAAAAAGGATATTGCACGGATCAAGACCATAGCAAGTGCTAGAAAAGCACAAGAAGAGGTGGCATAACCATGGCTCAACGAATATTGCAGGGTGTCGTGGTTAGCGACAAGATGGAAAAGACTGTTGTGGTTCGAGTCGACAGAAGAGTACGACACAACCTCTACGGTAAAATCATGCAACGGTCAAAAAAATATAAAGCTCATGATCCAAATGGAAAATTCCAAGAGGGTGATTTTGTAAAGATTCGTGAGTGTAATCCAATCAGCAAAGATAAATGTTGGATTGTGCTAGAAGGGGCATCGTCATGATACAGGTAGAATCAGTTGTTGATGTTGCAGATAACTCTGGCGCGAAGAAAGTTCTCTGTATTAAAGTTCTTGGTGGTTCAAAAAGACGCTATGCTCGTGTGGGTGATGTAATTGCAGTATCAGTTAAATCTGCTATTCCACGGGGTAAGGTGAAAAAGGGTGACATTGCAAAAGCTGTTATCGTTAGAACCAAAAAAGAGATTACCCGTGATGATGGCTCATATATCCGTTTTGATACCAACGCAGCTGTTTTGATCAACCCAGCTGGAGAGCCAATTGGCACACGTATTTTTGGCCCGGTTACCCGTGAGCTGAGAAGTCGTAACTATATGAAGATTATATCGCTGGCTCCTGAAGTGCTATAGATGCGGGATTAGGGAAGTCGCTTAAACTGGCTTTAAAAAGCAAACAGGTGAATTAATAATGAACACGGATTTCAGAACCAGCCTAAGAAAAGGTGATACCGTTATCGTTACAGCAGGTAAGGATAAAGGTAAGCAGGTTCGTATTTTACAGATGTTGCCAAAGAAAAATGCTGTGCTTGTTGAGAATGTCAACATGATGAAACGGCACACAAAGCAGGATCAAAAAAATGAGGGTGGCATCGTTGAGAAAGAGGCTCCACTACATATTTCCAATGTGATGTATTACGAGACAATAAGTGGAAAAGGTGTACGGATTTCCCACAAGACTCTCGAAGATGGGCGTAAAGTCAGATGTGCAGCTGGCAGTGGAGAGGTGTTGGATAAGTAATTTATTACTAAACCGATATTTTGACCGTAGACAGCAGCATATAATTGATTGATTGCATAGCAGGTAAATTAGGAACAACATAAGATGGCAAGATTACAGGATCACTATTTAAAGACAATTGTACCGTCTCTTAAAGAAGAGTTTAAGTACGCTAATGTCATGCAAGTTCCTCACTTAGAGAAAATTGTAATCAATATGGGTGTGGGTGAAGCCATTGCTGATAAAAATGCCATGAAGGGAGCTGTTTCCGATATGACAGCTCTATCTGGGCAGAAAGCCAATGTTACTTTAGCGAAAAAGTCAGTTGCCGGATTTAAGGTACGTGACGGTCAACCAATTGGTTGTAAAGTTACCCTAAGACGGGACAGAATGTATGAGTTTCTTGATCGTCTTATCAACATAGCTCTACCACGTGTACGTGATTTCCGGGGTGTCTCTGGTAAATCATTTGATGGTCGTGGTAATTTTGCTCTAGGTATTAAAGAACAGATTATTTTTCCTGAGATTGACTACGATAAGGTAGATGCGGTTCGGGGAATGGATGTTGTAATTGTTACATCTGCAACTACTGATGCAGAGGCAAAATCATTGTTACGCGGCTTTAATATGCCGTTTATAAGTTAGTTAAATCTCAAGGAATAAACAGTCTCATGGCAAAAAAATCGATAGTAGCCAAGTGGAAAAAGAAACCAAAATACGCGGTGCGGGCCTATAACAGATGCGCCCGTTGTGGTCGCCCTCGTGGATATATCCGCAAGTTTACCCTATGTCGTATATGTTTCCGTACCATGGCTCTTGATGGACATGTTCCAGGTGTAGTAAAAGCATCTTGGTAGAAGATTGTTTTTAAGGATTTAGTTCAAGTCTTTTTTTATTTATTAGTGTGGTTGTGCTGATGGTGTTTTTTTAAGACAACCCTTTGTACAACTTAAAATGGCTCAACTGTTTAGTCAAAATAATTTGGAGTATCATAAATGGGAATGACCGATCCAGTCAGCGATATGTTGGCTAGAATTCGCAATGCTCAACTAGTTCGCAAATCCCATGTGGATATACCTGCATCAAAGTTGAAAATGAGCATTGGCAAAATCCTTGTAGAAGAGGGTTATGTCGATGGGATGGAGGCCCCTGAGACTGACAAGGGTGAAAGATATTTTCGTCTTAAGCTGAAGTATTATAACAATAAATCAGTTATTGAAGAGGTTACACGTATATCAAGACCTGGAAGACGGCATTTTGTCTCCAAGGATGAGATACCAAGGGTTTACCAAGGTATGGGCATCTCAATACTCTCAACCAGTAAGGGAGTGATATCCGGTAAGCAGGCGTATAAACTTGGTGTAGGTGGTGAAGTGCTTTGCACAATCTTCTAGGTTAGAGATTAATAATGAGTAGAATTGGAAAACGACCAGTTACCATACCAAGTGGTGTGGAGCTAAAAATTGACAAGCAGAGCGTACAGGTTAAAGGTAAGCTTGGGACACTTAAAAGAGAGTTCCATGAGTATGTTCAGCTTGAGGTCAACAATAATGAAGTCAACGTAAAGCTTAACTCCAAGAAACGTGATGCCGTAGCTGTATGGGGTCTATCACGTGCACTTCTCAACAACATGGTTGTGGGTGTCTCCGATGGTTTCCAGAAAGTTATGGAGATCAACGGTGTTGGTTACAGGGCTGCGGTTTCAGGCAAAATATTAAAATTGACTCTGGGTTTTTCCCACCCTGTTGATTATCCTCTCCCAGAAGGTGTAGAGGTTAAAGTTGAAAAAACAACAAGGTTGATCATCAAAGGAATCGATCCTGAAGTAATCGGTAGTGTCTGTGCAGATATCAGAAAGTTCAGACCACCTGAGCCTTATAAAGGTAAGGGAATCCGGTACGAAGGTGAATATATTGTAAGAAAAGAAGGCAAGAAAAAGTAAGAGGGTAATGTGATGGCGAAGGATCGACAAAGTTCACGCAGGGCAAGAGGAAAACGGATTCGTTATAAGGTTAAGCAGGTAAGACGTGACCGTCCAAGACTCTCTATCTATAGAAGTACTTGTAACATATATGCGCAGATTATCGATGATGCCGCAGGGGTGACATTGGTGGCAGCCTCCACACTTGAGAAAGAGGTGAAGGAGTCCATTAAAAATGGTGGCAACTGTGATGCAGCTACAGCTGTAGGAAAGATGATCGCAAAAAAAGCACTGGAGAAAGATATTGCCAAGGTAGTCTTTGATCGTGGCGGTTTTCTCTATCACGGCAGGGTGAAAGTTCTTGCTGAAGCAGCTCGCGAAGGTGGTCTGCAGTTTTAGGTCAGACTTTTACTTAGTGTTTAATGAGCAAGATTTTAACGTAAAAGATTTAAATCTTGGAAAGTTTATAAAAAGTATTATTAGGAGCAGCAATGTCGAACAATCGCCGAGGAAATTCAGACGGAAGGCAGGAGAACCGTCAGAAGGACGACATGATAGAAAAGTTGGTTGTCATTAAGCGAACCGCCAAAGTGGTGAAAGGTGGTAGTCGTTTTAATTTTTCAGCGATTGTAGTTGTTGGAGATGGCAATGGTCAGGTCGGATATGGTCTTGGTAAAGCCAAAGAGGTTCCAGAGAGTATTCGCAAAGCTACTGATCAGGCACGTAAAGCTATGATAGATATATCCATCAAAGATTCCCGTACCATTCACCATGAGATAGTCGGTCGTTACGGAGCAGGAAGAGTGGTACTTCGTCCAGCTTCTGAAGGTACAGGTATTATTGCTGGTGGTTCCATGCGTCCGATATTTGAAGCTCTGGGTATTCGTGATGTTCTTGCCAAATCTACTGGCACATCAAATCCACACAATTTGATCAAAGCAACATTCCAGGCGTTGGAGTCAATTCGCTCCCCTGAATATATAGCAGCAAAACGTGGCAAAGAGGCCAAGTGAGACGATCATGGCAAAAAAAATTCTAGTTAAGCAAGTTCGCTCCACAACTGGTAGACCAGGAGTACAGAGAAAGATAATGCACTCTTTAGGACTCCGTGGTATTGGTCAGAAAAATGAACTACCTGACAACCCAGCAGTGAGAGGGATGGTAACAAAAATAAAACATTTGGTAGAAGTTACTGAGTAGATATTTTGTAAAAACAGTAACTAGCAAATGATATTAAAGGTGTAGTTAAGATGAAATTGAATGAATTACCATCAAGTCCAGAAAACAGAAAAGATCCCAAAAGGGTTGGGCGTGGCATGGCAACAGGTACTGGTAAAACCTCAGCCCGTGGTCAAAAAGGCCAAAAGTCAAGATCTGGTGGTTTTCATAAAGTGGGCTTTGAAGGCGGTCAGATGCCTTTGCAGAGAAGGATTCCCAAACGGGGATTCAACAATAAATTTCGCAAAGTCTACTCGTTGATTAATGTTGAAGATCTAGAGATTTTTGACGATGGATCTGATGTTAATTTAGAACAATTGCAGTCACGTGGTTTGGTTAGAAAAGATATTGGATCTGGCATTAAATTGCTAGGCAACGGAAACCTGACCAAGAAACTGAATATCAGCGTTGACAAAGTCTCTAAATCAGCAAAAGAGAAAGTTGAAAACACTGGTGGAACCGTAACATTGAGTGCTTAGGATCCATAGATAAATGGCCGCACCAGAAGAATCATCACCATTTGCAGGGCTATCTAATTTAGGGAAGATTCCTGAGTTACGTAATCGTCTGATGTTTACCTTGGGCATGCTGATCGTCTATCGAATCGGTGCTCATGTTCCAACACCAGGCATTGACCCAAATGCTTTAGCAGCATTTTTTGCTCAACAACAGGGTACGTTGTTGGGAATGTTCAATATGTTTTCAGGTGGTGCTCTGTCACGTTTGACAGTGTTTGCCTTGGGTATTATGCCCTACATCTCGGCATCTATTATTTTCCAATTGATGACGGCCGTATTTCCAAAGTTGGAGGCCATCAAGAAAGAGGGGCCGGCAGGACAGCAGAGAATTACCCAGTATACTCGTTATGCCACAATCGTGTTGGCTGTTTTCCAAGGATTTGGTATGTCCTATGGATTGGAGAGTATGCAGGCGGGCGGAATGAATGTTGTGGTTGATCCAGGTTGGTCATTCAGATTGATGACTGTTCTGACCTTGACCGCAGGTACTGCATTTATCATGTGGGTTGGTGAGCAGATCACAGCACGGGGTATCGGTAACGGAATATCTTTGATAATCTACTCCGGTATTGTGGCAAACCTACCAATAGCTCTTGCTAATACATTGCAACTAGCTAGAACTGGTGATTTGCAACCTCTATTTGTTCTGTTCTTGATGGTGATGGTTATTGGTGTTACAGCCTTTATCATTTTCATGGAGAGAGCCCAGAGAAGAATTACCGTACAGTATGCAAGAAGGCAGGTTAGTGGAAGAAGAATGGTTGGCGGAGAGAATTCTCACCTACCATTGAAAGTTAACACCGCAGGTGTTATACCACCAATCTTTGCAAGTTCTATCATTCTGTTTCCGGTAACCATTGCGAACTTTGCTCCCTGGGATAGCGTAAAGACCTTTGCGGCTTATCTATCTCCTGGACAGGTGCCGTATATGATTACATACGCAATTGCCATTATTTTCTTCTGTTATTTTTATACAGCCATTGTATTTAATCCTGAAGAGACAGCGGACAATTTGCGTAAATATGGTGGTTTTGTCCCTGGTATCAGACCGGGTAGACGCACCTCTGAATATTTAGATGGAATTTTATCAAGATTGACATTGGTTGGCGCAATTTACGTTGCATCTGTCTGTCTGTTGCCGGAGATATTGATAGCAAATTATAATGTGCCTTTTTATTTTGGTGGTACATCAATGTTGATTATTGTTAGTGTTACGATGGATACAGCATCGCAGATTCAATCTTTCCTAATTAGCCGTCAGTATGAGGGGTTGATGAAAAAGGCTAAGATTCGCAGTCGACGTGGTTGATATAGGCAAAGAGGGTTATAGAGAAAATGAAAGTTCGTGCGTCAGTAAAAGCGATCTGTAAAGATTGCAAAGTGGTAAAACGTAAAGGTGTAATAAGGGTGATTTGCAATAAACATCCAAAACATAAACAGAGACAGGGTTGATTTTTCTGTTTTAGCGTTAAAAATGAAGATAAGTACCTGGAGGTTGTAAGGTGGCACGAATAGCTGGTGTAAATATTCCCGTAAATAAACGGCTTGTTATTGCATTGACCTATATTTATGGTATTGGAAATGAGTCGGCAAGACGAATTTTAAAGACAGCAGGGATAACTCTGGATACCAGAACCAGAGATCTTTCTGAAGCTGAAATTGCTAAAGTTCGTTCAGCCATTGATAGTGAATTTCAGGTTGAGGGTGACCTAAGACGGCAGGTGGCGATGAACACCAAGCGTCTTATGGATATCGGTACATACCGTGGTCTACGTCATCGTCGTGGTCTTCCAGTTAGAGGCCAACGTACTCATACCAACGCAAGAACCCGAAAGGGACCGAGAAAACCAGTAGCAGGTAAGACTGGCTAAGAGTTTTTTGATAATTTGTTTTTTGTGCAAAATAAATTACAATTTATTAAAATGGTAGATAGTAGTTTACAAAGAGTTTTAAGGAGATAAGATGGCGAAGGCCCCGAGGAGTGTCAGAGGCAAGAAGAGGGAGAAGAAAAATATCTCCAGCGGTATTGCCCATATCCGCTCTACCTTTAATAATACCTTGGTAACCATTACCGATACATCTGGTAATGTGATATCTTGGGGATCATCAGGAGCACAAGGATTTAAAGGCTCTAGAAAGTCTACTCCATTTGCAGCTCAGATGGCAGCTGAAGAGGCTGGCCGTAAAGCTCAAGAGCATGGAATGCGTAACCTGGAAGTAAGATTAAAAGGACCAGGATCAGGGCGCGAATCTGCTTTACGTGCTTTGGGATCTATCGGTTTTAATATCGCTTATGTTGAGGATGTAACACCGATTCCTCATAATGGATGCCGGCCCCCCAAACGCCGTCGTGTTTGATTTTTAAAAAAAGAGCAATTGAGGGAATTAACAAAATATGTCCCGTTATTTTGGATCAAAATGCCGAATGTGTCGGCGTGAAGCTAGTAAACTTTTCTTGAAAGGAGAAAAGTGTTTTTCTGATAAGTGCGCAATTGAGAGACGCAACTATCCACCAGGAATCCATGGTCAACGCCGTAGAAAGGTATCCGACTATGGTTTACATCTGCGTGAAAAACAGAAAATCAAACGTACGTACGGACTTCTGGAAAGTCAGTTCCGCAACTATTTTAAAAAGGCGGCCCGTATGCAGGGTGTGACTGGTGAAAACCTGCTGCTTTTACTTGAAAGACGCCTTGATAATGTTGTTTATCGTTTAGGTTTCTCTTGTTCCAGAACTGAAGCTCGTCAGGTGGTTTCCCATAAGCAGATTATGGTGAACGGTCGCATAGTAAATGTTGCGTCTTATATGGTAAAAGCGGGTGATAAAGTATCCGTAAGAGAGCGTAGCAAGGCAAACATAAGGATAAAGGGTGCTCTTGACAGTGCCATGCGTCGTGAACTGCCTTCTTGGGTTGAGGTTGATCCTGTCGCCATGGCTGGAACATTCGTCTCTTATCCCGATAGATCAGATCTACCGGCTGAGTATAATGAAAACTTGATTGTTGAACTGTACTCCAAGTAAGAGATTTTAGGTTAGGAGAACGCGGATGTACAGAAATTGGACTGAATTAATTAAGCCAGAAAAGATCGAACTTGAGAGTGGAGAAAATCCTGCTCAACAGGCAAGTCTAGTTGCTGAACCTCTTGAGAGAGGTTTTGGCGTAACCTTAGGTAACGCATTAAGAAGAATTCTTCTATCTTCTTTGCAGGGAGCAGCTGTCTCCTCAGTGCAAATTGAGGGTGTGCTCCATGAGTTCTCCAGTGTTCCTGGAGTGCTTGAAGATGTTACCGATATTATCCTCAACCTCAAAGGGTTGGCGTTGAAGGTCAGCACTGATGAGAACCGAACAATCACCTTGAAGACAGACAAGGAGGGTCCAGTCACAGCTGGAATGATCGACCCAGGCCATGATATTGAAATCATGAACCCGGATCATCACATAGCTACCCTTAACAAAGGTGGAACACTGGACATGACCATGACCGTTGCCGTTGGTAAAGGTTATGTACGTGCTGTACAGAGTGTTGATGACGAGCCTGTTACCATTGGTGTTATTCCCATTGATTGTAGCTTTAATCCGGTTCGTAAGGTTTCATACAAGGTTGAAGATGCCCGTGTTGGTCAACAGACCGACCATGATAAGTTGATCATGAACATTGAGACCAACGGTGTTGTCTCACCAGAGGACGCTTTGGCCTATTCAGCTAAAATTCTGCAAGATCAATTAAGTCTGTTTATCAACTTTGATGACATACCAATGCAGAAAAACAAAGAGGATGAAGAGGGTCCAAAATGGAACTCTCATCTCTTCCGTAAAGTTGATGAGCTTGAGCTATCAGTACGTTCTGCAAACTGTTTGAAAAACGACGATATTGTCTATATTGGCGATCTAGTCTTGAAAACAGAAGCTGAGATGCTGAAAACACCAAATTTTGGCCGTAAATCTTTGAATGAAATCAAAGAGGTTTTAGACGAAATGGCCCTGAATTTAGGAACCCAGCTTGAGGGCTGGCCACCAGAAAATATCGAAGAACTGGCTAAACAGTTTGAAGAAGAGAATTTTTAAGAGAGGAAATGTCTCATGAGACATCGTAGAATCGGACGAAAATTTGGTCGGAACAGTAGCCACAGAAAGGCTATGTTCTCCAACATGCTCAACAGCCTTTTCCTCCATGAGAGAATTGAGACCACCGTTACCAAAGCCAAAGAGCTAAAAAGCATGGCTGATAAACTGGTTACTCTCGGAAAACGTGGTGATCTCCACGCCCGTAGACAGGCATTGAGTGTCTTAAAAAGCAAAGAGGTGGTACACAAGCTATTCACAGACATAGCAGAACGCAACCGTGAAAGAGCTGGTGGCTACACAAGAGTATTAAAAACCCGCTTCCGCTACGGCGATGCTGCTCAACTTTCTTTCATTGAGTTGGTAGAGCGTCAAGCTGAATAGATTTCATTTAGAGACAAAAAAAAAGACCGCTGTTTTCAGCGGTCTTTTTTTTTGTCTAATATGCATTTTAAAGACTAAACTAACATTTCAAACGTAAAAACAAATATTTATTGAATTGGTATTTAAGTCGAATCTATTTTATACTTTTTAAGAGTTGCATTTCTTCATTGCATACTGTTGTTAAATAAAATTAAAAAGTGTAATTAGTATAATAGGTGTTAGTTAATAGCAGATAAAAGGAATGTTACTATGATTGTTTCAATATATAACGATGATACAATAAGTATCAATATTGAGAGTATTACTAAGATATTGAATAGTTGTATGCGTAGTATAAATTTTATACATAAAGACGAAATTATCAAAATAAATAGTAAAACTGTTTCAAAGAAGACATGTAGATCTTTAGAGATCAATAAAACCAATGAAAGCGACTTAAGAGTTGTATTTACAGAAAAACAATATGATAACAATTATTATTTTCAATCAGACTCTAATACCATCATAGTTTCATTTTATCTCTGGAAACATTTAACAACTCTTCCACATAATAATGGGGCTTTATATTTTATTTCATCGCTGCTTTCATCAGAAATAATTCCTGGCACTAAACATATGACCAGAACTGGATGTATAAGAGACTTTTTGATGGAAAAGACAGATGTAGATGTAGGTATGAGAAGCGCTTATATTTGTCCTGACTGCCAATCATTGTTAAGAAATAATAAACAAGAAAATGACTATCAAAAAAATATACTAACTACTGAAGAGTTAATGTGCATATTAAACAAACTATCTTATGCATCCAGGTCTGAAACTGATGTTGCAACTATTGTAAATGATGCGTACAAAACTGCAGAAAGAGATTTGCTACAAACAGATAATGAAAAATTTGATGTATTTATGTGCCACAATAATAAGGATAAAAATAACATCAAAGCAATATCTAATAAATTAAAACAAAATGGCTTAAACCCTTGGCTTGATATTGAGCAAATACTACCTGGAGAAATTTGGCAAGATAAAATAGAAAATATTATACCAAATATTAATTCTGCTGCTATTTTTGTTGGTAAAAATGGAATAGGGCCATGGCATAACCAAGAAATAAGAGCAATTTTATCAGAATTTGCAAACTCTAATAAAAGATTAATTCCTGTGATACTACCAGACTGTAGTAAACCTCCAATCCTACCACTTTTTTTACGGCAAATGCATTATGTTGATATGAGAGATTTAGAACCTGATCCTATTGAATTATTGACTAGAGGAATAGTTGCTTCTTCCGAAATTTGATAGCAAATTTTTCTTAACGATAATAGCTTATCAGTAACTTTATTTATTTCTCAACTATTGACTTTCAGCCACCATCTTTTGCAGCTCCAGGCACACTTGTGATACCACAGAATCCCAATTGTCGGGGTGGGTTTGGCGGAATAGGGTTGTGTTGGGATACCAGGGGCTGTCTTTTCTTTCTGATAGCCAACGCCACTCTGATGCTGTGTGGAGCATGACCCAACATTTTGTGTTTATGGCTCCGGCTAGATGAACAACAGCGGTGTCTGTGGATATTAAAAGGTCTAAATTACAGAGACAGGCTGCGGTCTGGGCAAAATCTGTTAATACCGGGTCTAGATCTATCACCACCTGTTCGTTCTGGGTTGTATGTAACTCTGCTGCTGGGGTTCCTTTTTGCAGGCTGTAAAATCTTACCCCCGGCACTTTTGTTATGGGGAGCATATCTTTGAAACTACATGCTCGGCCTCTATTGGCTTTTGCTTCGGGATTTCCAGACCAGCAGATACCAACGTTTAGCTCCTTGCCGGTTCGTAGTCGCAACCGCCACTGGGTTGCATCACTTGGTTTAGGTTTTAAGTAGGGAACATTCTTGGGAATGGTAGCCAACGAATGGGTAAACAGTGATGGTAGACTCATCAAGGGAATGTGATAATCATATTTAAAGGTTGGGGGTGACTCATCATCTTTTTCTCGGGCTACCACCATATCGGCAATGTTGGAGTTTTGGAAAAGAAGTAGTAACTCCGGTTTACACTCCAAAATCACATAGGCTCCACTCTCCTGCACCCACTGGATGTAACGGGCGCACATAATAGCATCACCAAACCCCTGCTCGGTATAGAGGTATAGCCTTTTACCCCCTGCCAACTCCTCTCCCTGCCAACGGGGAGCAGGGCAGATTCTTGGGGTGTTGGTGGGGAGCTTCCAACGCCACTCATACTCTTGCCACCCTTTTTTGAAATCTTCTGTAATCAAAAGAGAGAAGGCTATAGCCATATGTACTGCGGCTGAATCTGGCTCGCGAATTAGAGCTTTGTTGAGGTGTGACAACGCTAGAGTTTGATCACCATATCTCTGGGCAATTACCCCAATGTTATAGTGGGCCATTGAGTTGTCTTTATCTGATTTTAGGGCCTCGGCATAATGGGTGAGTGCCATTGAAGGGTTGTTTTTGCCAAAACAGATATTGCCCAGATTAATATGGGCCTCTGCCATGTGTGGGTTTATTTTGAGAGCTTGGGCCAGACGAATTTCAGCATCATCCAGCTGATTGTTCCCCTGCAAAACAGTTGCTAAGTGAAACAGAACGTTGGCCTGGTTGGGCCTTATGCTCAAAGAGCCTTCAATAAGTTGAATTGCCATTCTATGGTTGCCAAGCTTAAAGGCTACCATACCCAATATAAACAGACCATCTGGATTGTTGGGGTCGTTTTCATATACCGTATTTGCCACCTTACCTGCTGCGGCATAGTTTCCAGCGGCATAATGGGCGTTGGCCTGTTGAATTAGTTGCTCGTTGGTTTGGGAAATTGTCATTTTATTGGCCATCTCTTAAGAAGTGAAACCATCTGTAAAATAGGATCTCGCCACTGGTTTGGTTGTTTTTGTCTGAACATTGTAGAGTTGGGATACCAAGGGGTTTTATCTTGTTCTAAACCCCAACGCCAATCAGGAGAGTAGGGGAGAAGAACCCAGGTCTCTTTACCCATGGCACCGCTTAAATGGGCAGTGGCGGTATCTATGGTGATGACTATATCCAGATTGGCAATAACGGCTGCGGTATCGGCAAAATTATTTATCTCCGGGTCTAAATCCACTATATCCATATTTTCTATGGGGTTTTGGAGCTGCTGGGCTGGTTGACCCTTTTGCAGACTGTAGAATTTTACATTTTCAAGCCCAGCAAAAAGAGCAAAATCTTTCAGGGTGGTGGATCTACGCCGTAAAGGATCGTTTTGAAACAGTGGCTTACCCTCCCAGACCAAACCAACTTTTATAGCATCAACACCCATTTTAGCC
>JADFZS010000103.1 GCA_015232405.1 Magnetococcales bacterium
AGTATCAGGTCCATGATCACAAGCAGGCTATTCATCAGCGCCTGCATCTCATCTGATACTGTTCCAGCTGAGCGCAACCGATCGAACTCGGTCTTTAACCGGTCGATTTCGGAACGAACTGATTTTTTGTCAACAGATGCCATGCCGTGATTATATCACAGCATTTTTCCGCTTCGTCAGCGCCTCGACAAGCGCATGAAACGACCTTCAGACTCGCCAAAGGTCTCCCAATCCACCAAAGCTCACCTGACATCTGATGAGCACCTGCTACGCCGACATTTGATAACCATATAGGGCATGGCTGATTTGGTCGTGAAAAAACCTGTCAAGTAATTAATTGTTTCTACACTGATTTTTTTAGGGGCGAGCAGTTACTTCGTATGTAGCGATTTACTCTCAATCTTTGACCCGCGATGACAGGGTTACCCGTACTTCGTTGCCATTACCCTGATATTCTATCTGGCTAGATTGCATTAATTTAGCCATAGCGATACCTCGACCATGATTATCGAGTGCACGTTCCGGTTGAAATACAAGGTACTCTTCCCAGTTGAAACCAGCCCCATCATCCTTGATTATGATTTGAACCGCTTCTGGGCTACGGCTAAAGAAGACCTTAACGTTTTTGGCAGCATTTTCTGGTAACGTCAAACGGCGTTCTACCTCTTGGTCAAACGTGCCAGCCTGGTTCAATGGGCCCTTTTCATCATAGGTAATTCCGGCATTTCCATGCTCGACGGCATTGACCAACAACTCTGCAAGTCCGAACACCGTTTCAGTGGGGTTGGGACAAACTTTGGCCAACATAGCAGATACGGCTTGAGCTTCATCCAAAGTGCGGAAATGCAGCTCCCAACTATACGTCAAAGCCATCGTATCAAGGACTTTGTCCAATTCATATTGTAATGTATGAAATCGGAGCCTGTCCTTTACGGCCGCTGTTACCACTGCCAAAAACACCTCATCATCTGGATAGGGTTTAGTGATATAATAATAAGCCCCGGCCCCCAGCCCTTCGCTGATCTCTTCCGGGCGGGCCATGGCAGTCTGTAAGATGACGGGAATTTCTTTGAGTTGTGGGTGATTTTTCATCCGCTTCAAGACATCCATCCCATTCATGCGGGGCATCATGCGGTCCAACAGAACGCTGGTGAATCGGTTAGGATTTTCTTCCAAAAGCGCCAATGCTTCATCCCCATCCTCAGCCAAGGCCACTTTGTACCCACCATCCTGCAAAATCCCTTGTAACAAGACCCGGTTTTCAACCTCATCATCGACTACCAGCAATTCAGTCATGATTCTTTCTCCAAGATAATTCGTTAACCAATGAAACGTTTCATTACTGCAAGAATCTCTGGAACAATCTTGAGAAACTTCGGGATGAGTTCCGGATCAAAATGGGAACCTGCACAACGTTCCAATTCTGCTAACGCATCGTCAACGGTCCATGCCTTCTTGTATGGTCGCTGTGAAGTGAGTGCGTCAAATACATCGGCAACGGCTACTATGCGACCAGCAATGGGTGTATCCTGACCAGTTTTTCCCTCTGGATAACCACTACCGTCCCATTTTTCATGGTGGTTCATGACCACTTCCCGGGCCATTTCAATCAGCGGCGTTTTTCCGTTGGAGAAGATTTTTCCTCCGATATCGACATGCCGCTTCATTTCCTCCCATTCTTCCGCATCTAATTTGCCAGGTTTTAACAGTACACGGTCAGGCGTTCCGATTTTTCCGATATCGTGCATGGGAGCAGCTTGGAGGAGCATCTCGCAAGCCCCTTCGTCCCAACCTACCTCCCGAGCCAGCAATGCTGAATAGCGGGCCATTCTTTTCACGTGCATTCCAGTTTCGTTATCCTTGAATTCTGCTGCTTGTCCCAGACGCTGCAGAACCTCTAGTTTGGTGGCTTCAAGATCAGCCGTTCTCTCCTTGACTAGTTTTTCCAGATTTTTCTTTAGAAAACGGTTTTCAAGAAGGTTGATAACCCGCGCCAAAACTTCATCTTCATCAATTGGCTTGGTGAGAAAATCGGCTCCATCTCCGCGTAAAGCCCGTAATCGAACCTCTCGATGATCCAGCGCAGTAATCACCACGATGGGGATATTATGGTCTGGGCGTGCGAGGCGAAATTTTTCCAGAACCTGGAAACCATTTAGATTCGGCATCATGATATCCAATAGAACCAGATCGAAATTCTTTACAGAGAATAGTTCAACAGCCTGGAGAGGATCCTGACATCCAGTCACTTCAGAGAATCCTTCAGAGGCTAGAATATCCTTGAGCAATGCCACATTATGATCCTCATCATCAATGATCATGATTCTGGCAGTGTAAATAATTTGGTTCTTGGTCATGGTTTTCTCCACACTTCAGCATTCAACAGTTGTTTCACTCCGAGGCTGGCACTTGGGTAAAGTGATAGTAAATTTTGATCCTCTTCCGTTAGGATTATTTTCGGCACGTATAGTCCCACTGTGGTGCTGAACAATTTCTTTGGAAATTGCCAGCCCCAGTCCGGTGCCACCAGCACCGCTTTTTGTTTTGCTCGATTGAATAAACTTATCAAATACGGCTTCCAATTCATCCGGGGGAATACCACAACCTTGATCTTGGACGGATAAGGCAATGGCTGGAATAGGTGTGGCATTTGGCTCAGTTAGATTGGTATCGACAAGAGAAACTTTAATTGTTCCTCCTTCGGGGCTGAACTTGATTGCGTTAGACATGAGATTGACCAGCACCTGCATTATTTTACCCAGGTCGAGCTCCACTTTGCTCTGGGTTTCCTGCTGTAAAAGTTGAAACTCAAGTTTTTTGTCGGCAATCTGGGTTTCGAATTCAAGTTGAGCCATCTTTACTATATCTGCCAAGTCACCCTCGGTCACTTTGAAATCCACCCGACCAGATTCAAGCTTGGATAAATCAAGAATATTGTTGAGCAAAGTCAAAAGCCGTTCAGAACTGCCGAGGGCATAGTCAATATACTCCAGCAACTGTTTTTTAAAATCTGTGTCAATTTCGCTCGCATCAATTTTCTTCTTCATGCGTCGGTTGAAACCAATAATGGAGTTCATCGGGCTACGTAGTTCATGGCTCATATTGGACAAAAAATCCGACTTTGAACTGTTGGCACTTTCGGCTAAATCCTTTGCGATCTTCAACTCGTCCTGGAGTTGTTTTAGCTCTGTTACATCATAACGCAAACTGACAATGCCGCCATCACTTGTGGTGTGATCGCTGACCATTAACCAGCGTTTATTCCATTGGACCAATTGGCCTTTCTCATGGGTGTTGCGCTGTTCCCGGCGTTCCTTAATCCACTCTTCAACACTCTGCCCAGTCTCCTCATGGAGTTTTTTTGCCAAGCAAATAGCTTGCAATATATCCACATATGGGGTTCCTGGTTTGATTAAATGGGCCGCTTCCGGGCATGTCTCTAGGTATCGGCTGTTGGCGATGACCAGTCGCTCATTATGGTCATACATAATAAAAGCCGCATCCATTGACTCAATGGCAGCTTCCAGGCGGAGCAAAGCTTCCTCCTTGGCAGTCTCAGCCTCTTTGCGTTTAGTGATATCGGCGATCAATCCAACAAACATGATTTCATCGCCGATTTTCATCTCCCTCAGGGACAATTCTATAGGAAACACGGAACCATCTTTCATCATGGCCGGTAGCTCACGGGTAATACCAATGAGTGTTTTCTTCCCAGTTTTTTTATAGTTGGCAAGATAACTGTCATGGGCAGAATGGTAGGGTTCCGGCATCAGAATTCTTATATTCTGTTCCAGCACCTCTTGGGAGGTATAGCCGAAAAGCTCTTCTGCGGCGGGGTTGAAAACTTGGATGGTGCCTTCGGTATTGACCATGATAATGCCGAAAGCTGCTTTCTCAATGAGTGTTTTGTTGATGATTAAGGAATGTTGCAACTCGGCTTCCGTCTTCTTGGTTGCGGTCACGTCCATCATGGTGCCTGCCATGCGAACGGGTGTGCCGTCATCATCTCTTTCTACAGCAGCTCCCTTGGTGAGAACCCACCGAACTTCTCCCAAAGGAGTAATAATTCGATATTCGCATTCGTAAACCGTAATTTGTCCCTGGCGGTATTGCTTCCCAATATCCAACACCAATTCCCTATCTTCTTGATGTATACAACGAATCCACAGGGCACGGTTGGGATGACACTTTTCAAGATTTAACCCGAGAATTTCCCCCCACCGATGATTGACGACAAGGCTACCGTCAATAAGGTTAGAGTCCCAGGAAGCGAGGTTTCCCCCTTGCAATGCCATTTCTAGACGGTATTCGCTCTCCTTGAGTTTAGCGGTTCGCTCTCGAACCCGTTCCTCCAGTTCCACGTTTATCTGGCGGATTTTTTCCTCCGCCTGTTTTCTCACCTCGTTGGACTGACGCAACTCTTCAGTGCGCTGGTTAAGCTGATAGATTGTGGTCTGGAGTTTCTGTGTCCGCTCTTTAACCCGTTGTTCCAACTGGAGAGCGGAGTCCTTCAAGAAATCCTGCTGTTTTTTCAGTTCCAAGTGCGTTTTTACTCGAGCACGAACGATTTGTTTCCGGAAAGGCTTGGTGATAAAATCCACGGCTCCCAAATCCAAGCCTCTGGCCTCTTCCCAAGGATCGTCTTTTGAAGTGACGAAAACCACCGGAATATCTTTGGTCATTTCATCAGCTTTGAGATGTTCACAAACCTCATATCCATCCATGTTGGGCATGATTACATCCAGAAGCACGATATCAACATCCAATGACGCAACCGCTTCCAGGGCTTTCTGCCCACTGGTCTCCATGAGGATTTGATAATCAGTCTCTAGGATCTCTGCCAACGCTTTGATATTCATAGGGACATCATCTACGATCAAAATCCTAGGCTTTTCTTTTGGCTCTGTCATGTTGGACTCTCCTTCATATAGTCGCCTAATGACTTTGCAATGATCATCAAAGAGCGTTCTGCCCCTTCGAAATCAATGTTGTTGATCTGTTCTTCCAAGTATTTCAACTCTTTTCCCACCTCTCCAGACGCGCCAGAAATAAAGGGTTTGAGTTTAATAAATGTTTCCAGGGTCTCGAATTCCTTGCCTTTAATCCGTTGGGCCAATTCTTCCATCAAAGGATATATTTTTTCCAAATCCAACGGGGTTTCGACTACATGGTTGTCGGATTTTTTCACAGAAGCGACCGCTTCCTCATCCTGTTGTTTCATTGTGCCGATGGATTTTATTACTTGGTCTAAGGCGCTCTCAAATTCATCCAGCATGATCAGCCGTACTTCAGAAGGCTGATTCAGCACTTTTTCCATAGCCAATGCTGCATCGAACAGCCGTTTTGCCGAGATAGTCCCAGCGATACCCTTGACGGTATGAGCAAGATGACCTGCGGACACCACATCATCTTCCCTGTTTCTTGCCAAAGCGATACGAATCGTATGAGCCGCTGTGGCATAATCATCGTAAAACTCAAACAACATAGACCTAAACAAGCGTTGGTTGCAGTTGATTCTTTCCAAGGCCTCAGTCACGTCGATCCCAAGCAATTTGCCATGGAAGTCAGGGCTAAACTCCTCAGTTTCCTTGTTTTCTGTGAGAGCCATTACATCACCATCCATCTCAACAACTAACCCCTTTGCAATGAAAAACACTGATGGTAAGTCAGGATCATTTCACGAGACCCCTTCAGGGGTTGGACATCAAATAACTGCACATGTCCCAAACCACCTTTGTATAAATCTTCGTAACCGCCTCATAAACCCCATGCAGGGTAAATTTGTTCTGTATCGTAAGTCATTGATATTACGTTTACAGACAGTAACAATGTAAATTCTAACCGTCTGTTTTATTGAGAATTTTCATCACCATTTTTCTTGATAGTTCGGAATGAGCCATAACTATATAATTTTGCTTTAGAATTATGTTAGAACAAATTAGTCCTGAAACCCCATGGTTTCAATAATGCTCCACTATAGGGTACTGTGCACATTCATGCGAAAATGTACGCTAAGGGATTTCAGGCGGATAAGTTTTAACTACTTTATGTTTCCTTTTAGAAACCACCATCATTGCTCCCTCAGGTGCTGGTTGTCTGGTTGTATTGGGAAATATTCAATTACTTCAACTTACTCGCTCTTTAAGAGTATCAAATTATTCTGAAAATTTGTGGACTTTGTTTTGTTGTCCTCCCTTTTTTCGAATCGTATCCGTGGCGGCCTCAACAATAACGCTTTCATTCGGTAGAATTTTTCAGGTTGGGTTCTGTTGGGTATTGGTTTGAGGTGTTACGAGTCTTTCATGGTGCGTAGAGTTAACCGGACCATTTCTAGTTGATATTTAAATCAGCGGTGGTAGAATGTGTAGTGTCAACGAAAGTTCCGCTTGTGTGGATACAGTTATAAGTTCTAACCCCAAAGAGAAGATTAAAATGACCCAAAAACAGCTACAAAATAGTCAGCGTAATGTTTTGCTAAATCTCAAAACGTCGAGCTAACTCGATAGCATCGTTTTGCTCCAAACCCAAATAGCGACTTGTAGCGGTGATACTTGACTGACCGAGCAAAAGCCTAACAGCTTCTGGATTTTGGGTTTGATTGTATATATGAGCAGCCTTGGTGCGCCTCAAGCTGTGGGTTGAGAATTTAACAGGATCTAATCCTGCGTATACGACCCAACTTTTTACTAAGACCCTGTATTGTTCTCTGGATATTGCCCGGTCCTTTGATCTTCGCAGCCCAGTAAAAAGCCAATCTTCCATCATCTTCCCTGTTTTGTTGATCCACTGTTCAAGAGCTCCCACAGTCCGAGCATTGATAGTAACTTTCACACCCTTTCCAGTTTTTTTCTGACGAACCATGAATTCATTTTTTACGGAACCATCAGCATCTGTTACATCTGCAACAGTCAGCTTCAACAAATCACAAGCTCTCAACATAGTATCAATGGCAGTACTAAACAGAGCCTGCCCTCTATAATCACCTTTCTGTTCTAAAATCCGGCGAATAGTCTCAACTTGGTCAGGAGTCAGTGCTTTCATCTGTCCTACTGCTTTTTCTGCATTCCATGGCCGATGTTTTTTGGTTGTGCTCATCTTATACCCTCCTAAATAAATATGTGCTTTCACTATTTATTATATAAAAGCCAATATTTAAATCAAGAACTTTCTTTGTAAATACAGACTCTTGAATGATTTCAGGAGTTTAGCGAATAAGGGAAAGTTGTGGTAAGTAAAGAACCACAGATTTAAATATATTCGTTTATAAATTGCCTTGCGTACAAAGCTGCTGCTGACTAGGTCCTGGCATTTTTTCGACATCTTTTATCATGCGGCAAACCCTGTTTGTTAATAAATGTCTTGAGCTTGTTGGGCAGCGACTATAAAATTAATTAACAAATCAGATAGTTGATGGTGTTCAGGTTTAGATTTTAGCGCAAAATGATCATCAGGGGATGACTAATGAAGATCAATATAGAAAATTGCCCACTTCCAATATCCAGAAAATTTGTAAGGTTGCTTAAAGCTGAGATTGAAAAAAGCGGTGTAGAAACCAAGCACGGCATCATCATTAACTTCAAAGATCCTGATTACTCAGCTGAAACAGGAGGTTATCACCCGGTAGAGGTTATGATTTCAGAGTCAGGAATAATACAATACGTAACTGATTTTGCTTTTGCAGGTGCGCCACCATTTGCAGAGTTGGTCAAAGATATTGACTTTGACTTCCAAGCCGGGATTTTTGAACAGATGGGTAGAGTTTATCCAATTGAGCAAGGTGGACCATTGTTCCAAATATTTGAGTGTAATTTTGTATCTTACTACCAAATGTCTGTTTTTCATACCAAAGTAACCGCTCTAATTTAACTACGTCTTGTTTTGCTGCAATATACGCTACCAATCCCTTTCGGTTATATTTTCTGATCTCTAACGATATAAGATGTACTGGCAAAAAAAACTCCGTTAGAATTGTTCTAAGAGGGAAGCCGCTCACATGCTGAAGGACAGTGTCAGTGTGTAAGCCAATCCCCCACGAAAAAGAACAACCCTTTATACCTGCTAAACCAGTAATTACATCTGATGGACATTTTTTCAGCTTTTTTTGTTGATATCCATTGTCGTTAATAATCAGTGGATCTTAAAGATCTTGTCAACTATTATACCAGTAGTCTTATATTGTGATTACCGTTTCCTTTATGTGATTATGCAAATTAGAACTCGATAGAAGGTCATCAAGTATGGGAATATCTATTGATCTAAGTGGTCGATCAACTTCCTGAAAAAATACCTCATCCAACTCATCGCCAAAGATCTCGACTAATTTGTCAGGATATTTTCCTGGTTTCTGAAATTTCCACCACATAGAATTCTTTAGTAGCTTTATTGAAACGGGTTTCATCTTTTTCAACTCCTCATCTATTTGTTATCATCAATTACGTTACTAAATGTATATACCCAGTTATTTTGAAAAATTTCTAATAACGCTTGAAAGATGATCGAGTAAAAAGAAATTTATTTAGATCAGCACATCTACATCAAATCCCACGACGTAACTGAAGAGGAAATATCCAGACTGATTGAAAAAAGTTTCAAGCTGTGTATTTGATCAGAAATATGGCACCTAACGGAGTAGAGCCCGTGTGTTGGACCATTCCCACGTACAAGAACAACCCTTTACCCGCTCCCTACGTCGGGTAAAGGTTACAGCAGGTCCATTACAGATTATGATGAAAGTTAGTAAAACGGTCCACAATGACTGGTCTGTAATCTTGGTTACTCCCATTTTGACAAAGTGCTAAAAACAAGATTCTCAACATCAGTGTCTGGTTTGATGGTATTTTTCAAGTCTTCTTATTCTAGTAGGTGTTAAACCGCTGTATTTGAATTTTTTCTTAAAATCCTTCACATGTGATGGATTGGTGACGGATTGTGTGATGGTTGTGGTGTTAATGTTTGCAGGAGGTTGTGATGGATGTGACGGATGTGACGGATTATCACCATTTTTTATAGATGAACTATTTTTGAGAGAATTATCGGCTCCTTCATTGTGGGTTGGGTATCTTTTATTTGAAAACTGTGTTTGATCCGTCACATCCATCACATCCATCACACAGTCCTGTCTTTGTTGGGTTTTATTGTTATCTCTATCCATCACCAACCCATCACCACTCATCACATCAAGATCTAAACCAAATCCTGTAACTGGAGAGGGCATATCATCATCGTTCCGTTTTCTAATTCGAATACCTCTAAATCGAGAACCATCTCTTCCACTGAGTTTAGTTACTGGAATTTTCAACTGCGACTTAATAACATCAAAAAGAGTCGGTGAAAATTTCTTAACTGATAGAGGATTGTTGTTTTGTGCCTCACACCATTCAAGGTAGTTCGGATACAGCCATATGGATGTATTCTGAAGTTCTCCATGCCATGTTGACTTGTTACCGATATTGGTCTCTACATTCTCATCCAATACGATATTGGTGTGAATCCAGGCAATAATTGGATTTGTTTCCAACAACATTCTAAATTTCATGTTAGCGGCAGCAGATGAAACAGATGATGGATTTGATATTATCTCTGTAACCTTGGCGTCTGACAATTCAAGACACCAATTCAATATACCGGACAGCTCTTTTCGGAGGCTGGACTGGAGGTCTCTATCAACAACATCTGGCTGATGCTCAAAAAACAGGGTCAACCGCCTTCTTTCCAACCCACTTGTATAATCCGCGCTTTGTATGTTTTCGTTTGCAGCGATCATCACCATGCAAGAGGCGGTGAAGGATGCTCCTTGTTGTTTGTTCTTTTGCTCATATCTGATTGGATCCTGTCCTGTAATCGCCTTGAGCTTATCAACGTTACCAGTAAACCCTTTCTCGTCGGTGATTTGTAACAACCGTTTTCCATATATTGATGCTGCTTCAAAGCGATTTTGCTCTATCTCCTTCAATTCCGTGACGGCCCTGTTGTTTTCACCGATTAAATCAGAGACCAACCTTTGGAACGTGCTTTTACCGGTACCACCCGGTCCAATGGTTTCAAGATATTTCTGCAAGTCCGTTCTACCCTTTATGACAGCGTTCATCCATGCCCTCAATATCTGCACCATACCCTCATCCCCACCAACAGTCTCCAATAGCCACTTTTTCGTGGTAGGGCAGTCCTCTAGGACATTGTATGGATATGGGAGTATCCAGTTAAAGCAAAGGTCTGGCTTGTGTTCTTCCAATTCCATTGTTGTCAAATTTAGAACACCATTTTCAAGCGGGAGGTACTCTTTAGATTGTTCCCATTTTTCAATGCAATTTAGCTTGTTGATGAAGCTTGCAACTCCTGAAATATACGCATAGCTGTATCCTATGCCTTGATACTGGGTGTTTATTTCATGGATTATTCTCTGGAAAACACTATGTTCGGTATTTTTTACCCAGATCTTGTTATCAAATTTGTACCAATTTTCTGAAGTCACGTCGTAGGTTATGTTATCTCTAAACAAATTTGAAAGTTGGGTTCCAACTACAGATTGTGGTGGTAGAGTTTCATTCTTTTTACCTTTCCCATTTCCCTTGTTTTTCTCACCAAGCCACTCTCTAACAACACATGCGACTCCTTCTCCCATCAATTCTTCAATTCGTCCTGAGCCAGTTACAGGTTCTTTATTTGCAATTTTTTCGGCGGTTTTCTCTACATTGTTTCCTCTTTGTTTCCACTCTTCATCACCTGCAACTCTTGCTATTTCTGAAACATATAATTCTGTTTCTGTTGGTGATAAACCTCCTTGCAAAAATATGGATGTTATTGCAAGGGCAGCGTCATTTCGCTTACCTTCTGAGGGGTAAAACCTTGTTAAAACTGCTGCCAAGGCAAGCTTGTTTACTGCATCGGTTAGTTCTTCACGATCGACAACAGCTGGCTCCATATTCCCATTAATATTCCAATAAATTTCTTCTCCAGAAGGATGTACAGATGGGGGAAACAATGTTTGACCAGTGGTCCTCACTTCTACAGGTACTAAATCATGCTCAGTGCCAGTAGAAAGGGACTCTGAAAGTTGGAACTTCCTGGTCTTTGGAAGATCTTTGCACTGATATAGCCAATGAGATTTTTGCTTACTATTTCGTCCAAATTTGGCACTTGTACTTGGAAGGAATGTATCGGCTAAAGCTACAGTTTCAGGCCACTCTAGGTCGATATCAACCAAATTTTCAGAAACTTTGCCAAGTAGAACCCCAACGTTCTGTTTTTCTTCATTAAAGTATTTAGGTATTTCATCAGCTTTTACCCTCAATTTTGTCCATTCCTTCATATTTGGAGCTTTGCTTTTATCAGGAATTGGTATTGGGCTCCAACCATTACTTAAATAACTTTTCACAATAAGTCTTACATTGTTTGAATCAGACATGTACATCTCTCCTTTCAATATTTTAGAAAGGCTGGTATCAATGATATTCAAAGAGTAATATGTTGAAACAAATAGAAATATTATGTTACTATTCATACAGGATATGTAAATATCACTCTCTTTTGTATATCAACGGTTACCAGCCAGTTGATTGAAAAGCTGTCATTTGCCAGATGACGGCTTTTTGTTTGCTTACCTCACTCCACCGTAAGTATGTTTTTCAAGATACAGTTCTACATCTTTAGGCTTTAGAAATATCTTTGAATTCTTACCTGGTGAAAGCCTTGTGTGTTTAATTTGATTATCAACAATTAATCTTCTTAGAGTTTGGAAAGGTATTCCAAATTTCTCAGAAACCTCTTTAAGTCCAACAAATTGCTCACCCATTTTCATTTCTCCACTATCAAAAAGTTATTACTTAAACAAACATACAGAACTTAAATAATCATAATCAATATGCTCTTAAATTATTTTCTATTCAATTTTTGACTAAGTTTGATTATGTGCTCTCTGAATCAGTGACTTCTAGCATGGACACAATCCATCTTGCTGCCTTTTTAAACTCACCAACCTTCGCTACCCTTAGAGGCAGGGCCAATTGTCTTGGTTAAACGTGACCTTATAATTCCGCTCCAACCATGCCACATACTCCACCAAAGAAGTCTTTCATCAATTTCCTCAGGTCATTGATATATGAACCTACAATCAACTCTCTAAGGATTGTGGAGTGCATTTTGTGGATTTGATCCAGATGCTCCTAACTTCAAGTAATTCAAAAGAATTAGTAGTACTCCAATCAACAAATTTTAATTGGTGTTGAATCTACCTATTCCAATCAGAAATACTTTGTCTGGTTCAGCTAATGTCTGATTACATATCTGGAGGTTTGTTTTATGGAAAATTATCTTAGAGAGGCACTGATTGCATGCGGAAAATCGCCAGATCAAGTGCTATTCAGTACTGGAGAAGTTGCTTCGATCTGTGGGGTCTCTATAGATACGGTTCGCTCATGGATACATGATAGCGTCCTTAAAGCTTCACAATTTGGACATAATTACTGCCATCGCGTGCGCAGAGATCATCTAGTGGCTCTTTTGGAGGACAATTATGAATCAATCTAAATCAGTCATCGGTGGTCTTATAGGTAATAAAGATCCTGAACCAGATCAAACCACATCTATTCAGTTCAATGTCGAAGGACTGCCAAATATGAAGCATAGTGGTGCCCAAAACCTTTTAATTGCCATATCTGATCTGGTTAACAGGTTCCACCCTGGAGCAACGGTACATTTCTCAAAAGATTTATTGTCTTCTTTTCTCAGTGAAAAAATGAGGAAAGCTGGTGACTTCTTCTACCCTGTGGAAGACACAGACCATTACGGGAGTATCATTACAACAGTAGAGGTCGATAGCAAGAGCGTTGAGAGGTTAGCGAAACAGATGGTACGTCAAATGAGATCCAAGAAAGCTGTTGCTATTAATTTTTACAGGCGTAACTAAAGGAGATATTGAAATGAGAATTCCAAAACCAAGGCTTGAACCAAAAGATTTTATGGGTATGACTGGCGCAGACTATGACTTGGCCTGCCAAACTATTCCGGGGCTCGACATGCGCCGCTGGAGCCGGTCCCTTGCGGTTACTCTCAGGCCAACCATGGAAGCACGTCTATCAAAGCGGCTCCTGCAGTTTCTTGATAGTTATATGCAGAAATTTCCAGATCCTCCAGAGGTTCAGTTAGAGAAAATCAAAAGTAAAAGAGGAGCTTCAAAACAATGAGAATGTTTTGTAGGTGATCCCAACACTACCCTCGATAAATGTGGGTTCAATAGAATTTCGTTACTGAAGTCCGATTTTGGGAGGGTTTAAAAGTGATGAAAACTTTAACCGTCTACGGTAAATCGCAATGTAGAGAAATCTTTCTCTACATCCAACTCTTCGTTCCCGAACTTGTAGAACCCAGCAAGGGGAAGACGCTCAGTCTTGTCTATGATTTTCTGGGCCAAGTCATATGCATATACCTGTCTGAGGGTATTTATCACCGTCGTGTAATCCCTGATATTCAGGAGGGTGTGATGGTGGGGAACATACTTCGGGCTTCTGGTAGGCTTGATGCCGAAGACGGTAAGGCTTGGATACGTACTCTTCATATTCTTCATCCTTTTCAAAATTAAATGTTTATTATTAAAAAACCAATTTTTCGATATCGCCGATAGGACGGTTTTTTTGCCACCAATCAATCCATTTCTTTATGTGATCCACTCCGGTCATCACCGGATACTCAAATTTCGTATCCAATTTCGAGTATTTTTTCCGAACGTCCCTCAGGCATGGCATTACCTGTATTGAGGGGTATTCACCGTTGTTGAAAACCTCGTCAAACAAATCAACGTCCCGGATCTTATGTAGAAAATATGCATCCACCTCAACTTCATCATGTATGTGGAATGCCACTTCGGCATCAGCGTCCAAACGCCGGCATTTTGGGTCAAATGATTTCTGGGCGATCAAGCTTCGATTCAAGTCCCAACGTGGGTAACACTCACCCATAATTTCACGTTGTTCGGCATCGGTGTATATCCGATCTGGTTTGCAAGGAAGCTTCTTTGTCCGTGCACACACTGCTGATTTGAAAAAACCGGTTGTGTCGTACGAAATGTACGAGTCATCCCTCTCCAGGCAGCGGTTGCATACCTCTTCCATGAGGAAAGCAAGGAAACGTTGGGCGTGCTGGGAGACGCCAAGAAGATGGAATTGGAAGGGAGTTCCAGGCCGATACTGCTCATGGAAGTGCAGAGGGATAAAAATGTTGGCTGGGAACGAGACCCATGGAGCAGATTGATATCGGTAATTCTGATCCAATCTGAATTCCTTTGCAAGTCCTAGCCAAGCCTCCAATTGCCATGGTTCGCCAAGCTGCCACACCCACATCATCCGCTCGGCAAGATCGGATTGAGACTGGATTATTTCACGGTCCAAGCTAAGTTCGTGCCGGTTAAGCCTTATCAGCTCACGAGGATTGTTTAGTTCAGGATTTCTTGGTAGAGCGGAGATGTCGACTGAGGCGATACGCTGGAAAAGTTGACGAGCATCACCTTCAATCATGGAGCGTCTAGCTTCATACATTTTTTCCAGATACTTCTTATCC
Organism: Magnetococcales bacterium; assembly: GCA_015232405.1. GTDB lineage: Bacteria > Pseudomonadota > Magnetococcia > Magnetococcales > JADFYX01. The sequence continues at coordinate 14,551 of JADFZS010000103.1, forward strand.
CTCGTCCCTTTTTTTCCAGAATAACCAGCAGAATCCAGCATGCTGAGTTTATCTGGAAGATGCCTCTCCACCACATCGCCAACATGATTCAGAAATCCGGGTACACTACGCACTGATGAACAACTTTCAACCGATATCAAGCCCCCAGCAGTTGGCCGGAATTGTGGGCCAAAGAAACGGGACCTCAAGCTTCTAAAGTATCCGTTGATAAAACGAGGCCTGGACATATCACTTCTCCTGCTCGACCGACCCAAGTCTCTTTTCCACATCCATGAACACGCTTGAAACGTATCCACAGCGTTCGATAAGATCCGGGGTTGTGGCCTTCAGAAGTAGAATCCGTTCAGGAGTTTTAAAGTTTTCCAAAAGGATTTTGTTCGCCATTTCGTCGACAGACAGTTTGAAATTCAGCCCATTCCAGACTTTGGCAATCAATTCATCCTTGGAAGGAAGATCGTTGTTCTCACCATTGTTCCCGCGGTCACTGCCCCCACCATCACTGTCCCCACCATCACTGTCCCCATCATCACTGCTGCTGCCATTACCGCCACTGCTGCTACCATTACCGTCACTGCTGCTATCACTTCCATAGCCTGGCAAGGCTTGATCCGGAAAGAGGGTGTTTCTTGCTAACGCCATATCCATCATTGTTGGAATTTTTTTGGTTGAAATTTCCAAAGCCTTGTTGAAGATCTTGATCCGGTCCTCTGGCGTGAAGTCCTGGCTAATGAGTGGGCGGTACACACTCCGTTTTCTAGGCAGTTTGGACTCTGAAATTTCTTTGGCAAGATCATCATACGCGTTCAACTGATACATTAATTCGTATCCATCATTAGCGCCCTTCGCTCCCTCGAGGGTCTCTTCACAGAAATTTTCAAAGGTCCTCCACTTCTCCCGATACAGCTTATCTTTGTTGACTTCGCGGATTAACCTGGCCATATCGCGCCAGTTGCTCTGCATATCCTTCAATTGGGTAAGGATTTCCGTGAGGCGATCCTTTTCCTCCTGTTTGAGCTTGGATGCGTCATCTTCGTAGCCGAGCGTTTTCCGGTTTATCGTCGAGGCAGCTGCCAATGCCTTGAGGTCTCCTCCGGCAGTAGGGTTAGCCCGATTCTCCTCATTTACAGACGTTGACCCACCATCAGGGGAACCTTCTTCAGCAGCAGGCTCTGCATTTGCAGAGGTCTGCTCATCCTCAGGGGAACCTTCTTCAGCAGCAGGCTCTGCATTTGCAGAGGTCTGCTCATTCTCAGGGGTGCCTCCATCAGTAGGCTCTGCATTTGCAGAGGTTTGCTCAACCTCAGGGGTACCTCCATCAGCAGACTCAGACTCACCATCAGGAAGATCCCCGTCGGAAGAACCTCCTTCAGCAGCAGGCTCACTATCGGGAAGGTTAGCCCGATTCTCCTCATTTACAGACATTGGCTCACCACCGGAGGGATCAGCATCGGAGGAACCTCCTTTGGCAGCAGCAGGCTCACTATTAGAAAGATCCCCTTCGTGGGTGTCAGAATCAGTACCTACATCGGGGGCATCTCCTTCGGTAGCAGCCCCACCATCGTAAGGGTCACCTCGGCTCTCTGCATTGACAGACGTTGACTCACCATCAGGGGTACCAGGCCCACTCACTGCATCGGGGGAACCACCCTCCGCAGCAGAGCCACCACCAGCTTCTATCAGCTCATTTGCTATAGCGGAGCTCATGGCGGTTTTCCCCATGCCAGGCTGACCTGACATGATACACTGTTTTGGTGGCTCTCCTCCGTGAATCATCCCCTGGATGTCCTCGGTTGTTTTTTCTCTACCGGGAAAATCCCGGATCGTTACTGGGCGGTACTTTGCGTGTAGTGACATTTTTCGATACTCCAATTAAAAAAAGTGTTTGATTAAGAGGAGCCGGCCTATTACAATGTAGTTGCAATACTAAAGGGTCATAGGATGGCTCTTTGTAAGCCCGTGATGGTTACAGCCATCATGGGTTTTTTTATGGCATCAGTTTTTTTATGGTCTTATAGGCTGTCTCCTTCATATTGATTGTT
>JADFZS010000104.1 GCA_015232405.1 Magnetococcales bacterium
TTGATGATGAAGATTATGTGAAATCATTTTTGGCTTCAAGTTCAAACGAGTCTCAACCCCCCAAAATTGTGGTTTATAATAACAAGGTAATAAATTTTCATGCTGCAACTATTTGTACAGATGATGAGTCAAGTTTAGGTTCAGCAATTCTCATAAGGGATGTGACAGAAGAGAAACAGTTGGAAAAAGAACTGCGAAAAATGTCTTTTACCGATAAGCTGACTGGTCTCTACAATCGTCGCCACATGGAAGACATTCTAAGCAAAGAGTTTATTCGCTCAAGGCGTTATAAACTAGATATGTCTCTTATATTCTTTGATGTAGACCACTTCAAAAAATTTAATGACACTTATGGTCATGATATGGGGGATAGGGTGCTTGAGGAGCTTGGAAAAGCGGTAGACAATAAATTCCGCGATCCAGATATCCCTTGTCGTTACGGTGGTGAAGAGTTTTGTGTAATTATGCCAAATACCAATGATACTGGGGCGATGATTGCTGCTGAAAAATTGCGCAAAAAGGTGGAATCATTAGATATCGATGGTGTTAGTGTTACCATTACCATTGGTGTAGCTTCTTATCCTTTATCGGAATCAAAAACACCGGAAGAGTTGCTCAAGGCGGCTGATATGGCTCTTTATCGTGGTAAAGCTGGCGGGAGAAACCGTGTGGTCTCCTGGCATGATGTAAAAGATTGATACTCTTTTTTTGCAGGTTATATGGATGATGATATGAATATACTTAAAAAATTAGTTTACAAGGCATCTTTTATAGCGATTTTGTTGATAATTGCTATAAAACCTTTGGATGCTGCTCCTATGATAAATACAAAAGATGCTATAAATCAGGCCCGTCAACATATCTCTTTTATGTCTTTTCGGGTCAATATGTTTCATCAAGAAATAGCCAGCAGTATGAAAATGACCATGGAGTTACCAATATTCAAAGAATATTTTTCACTGCCGGAGTCTAAACATAACTCCTATGATAAAAATGGGGTGATACAGTTTACCAAGAAACAGGATGAATTGCGCGCTCAGCTTAACGAGTGGGTTGCTATCATGAGCAAACGGTTCACAATTGGTGAAGTGTGTTTGATCGATAAACATGGTCAGGAACATTTCCGAGCTGTCGGTCATAGAGTTGAACATGCCCATCATTTTTCGAGCCACGAATCAGATTCCCCATTTTTTGATCCAAGCATGAAACTTTCCCAGGGAGATGTACTTTTTTCCGAACCATACATGTCTCCAGACTCATATCATTGGGTAGTAGCAATCAGCTCTCCTATTATTTTGGCTAATGGCAAAACGGCTGGTTTTTTTCATTTTGAAGTTCCTATGATGGTTTATGGAAACATTTTAAAAACCAAAGACTTCACTTATCATAAACTGAATAAAAAGCCGACATTGGATAGCGATGAGGAGGGACGCTATTTTATTGTCAACAAACAAGGTTTGGTTATTGCGGATAGCCAACAAATGATATCATGCAAGTTAAAAGCTGAGCGCCATCCAGATCTAAACCCAGATCTTCCAGACTATGTTGTACCAGAACAGATGAAGGACTATTACCCCCCTGCAGAATCAATAAGTTCAGAGGCAGATTTTTTGGAGGTAATTAATGACATGGTTGCAGGAAAAAGTGGGGAGAGGGTAATTTCTCTGTACGATCAGGACTATATAATAATTTTTAAGCCAGTATCAAAAATGCCTTGGAGCATAGCTCATCTTGACCCTGTCAAAGACGTTGGATTTTGGCAAAAAAATAAGAAAACAAAATAAAATATGCTGGTCGATAGGGATATTAGAGCGATGAGAAACCAAATTATAAAAGTGGTTTTATTTTTTGTATTGTTTTTTATCGCCCCAAACGGTCTGCAAGCAGGAAAAGATTTGGCTGTAACTAAGCTTAATGGTCCGGTACAGATTGATGGAAAAGTTGATGAGTGGTCAAAGCTCGGTTCTACGAGTTGGCAAAATGTGATTTTGAGCAACTCCGATTGGAGAGATTCAACTAATGTAGAAGAAGAGATTGAAGACATAGATATCAGTGTTAAAGTTGGTAGCTTTAATGAGCGAGTTTATTTTGCTTTGCGATGGAAAGATTCAAGACCTGATGTAGCTTATAAGCCATGGAAATTAAGGGGTAGACATTACAAAAGACGAAGATCTGTTGATGATATGTTGGTTCTCCGCTTCCGACTAGGAGATGTGTTCAGTGAGTGCATGTTAATCAATAAACCATATGTAACTGATCTTTGGCGATGGAGTGCAGGACGCAGCAACATATCTGGTTTTGCTGATGATATGATACACCGTTTTTCCAATGTTCCGTTTGATTCACCTTCAATGGAATATCAAGGTGATAGGGGGCTACTATATTTTCAAAAAAATATGGACTCAGGTTCTGGAGGGTGGAAGCTCTCCAAGAGGCCGGTTAAGGGTGGAGAATATGTTGTCTCTGGGGTAAATAATTTGTCTCTACCTACTGGAAGTCGAGCTGACGTTGCAGCTAAGGGAGTTTGGTCCAAGGGGTTTTGGTATTTAGAAATGTCTCGTGCATTTAAAACAGGTGATGATGAAGATGTGGTATTCAGTCAACAAACAGCAACTGAGTTTCAGATTGGAGTGTTTCATCCAGGATATAAATTGAGAAAATTTATAAGCAAAACCCTACGTATTACAATGAATAATTAATGCAAGAAGAGTGTTTTATCTATCACAATATACTAATAATTTTTTTATATAGTTTTGGTTAACAATGAGTTCTTATAGTAGTTACATACTAGGATGGATAATCTTATAAATGCTAGATAAGATGGGTTTAGTTCCCAAAATACTGCTGTATATGGGGGGGGGTGCGACCTTAATTTTTTTTAGTTTACTGTTCTTCTATTCCGAATATCAGAAGCAGAGTATCCTTGCGGAAAATGAAAGGGCTGGTATGGAGTTGGCGGGTACTGCTATCCACGGCCTTAGATCAGTTATGCTGACTGGTAATGCAAGGATTGCCCAAAACTATGCTCAACATCTCAAAAATGTTGAAGATATTCAATCATTAGAAATATTACGTCCAGATGGCCTTGAAGCTTTTCAAGATAACAAGACTATAGACTCTATAAATTGGCGTTTGGGAAAAGAGGCGTTCCCCTATAAAAATGTAGAAACTACTGTAACTATAATCAAGCCTGATGATCCTAACATGTTAAAAGTAAAAAATAGTCGCGAAGCTATTTTTTATTACTCTTCAAACAGTGATGGAAAACCGTTTCTTACTTTTCTAGTACCAATTTTAGCCACTTCAGGCTGTAAACATTGCCATGGATGGAATGATGATATATTGGGATTGGTGCGGATTTCTACCTCACTTGATGCCACATTCAAAGCTATAGACAGCACTCACATATATATAGCCAAACTTTCAGTCACATCATTGTTACTGCTGCTATTATTTACATATCTATTTATCAAACGAGGCATTGAAAGGCCTCTGAAGAATGTTAGAAATGTCATTCTTAAGATTGAAGAGGGAGACTTGGACCAGAGAATACCAGATCTTGACTGTCGTGAGTTTACTAATTTAACTAAAAGTTTCAACATGATGGTTGGTCGGCTCCAGGATACATATGTATCTGTAAAAAATAGCGAGTCCCGTCTCAGGGCAGTCATGGAAAATGTGGCTGATGGGATTCTAACAACTGATGAGGATGGAACCATTAAATCAATTAACAAGGCTGCTTTATGGATTTTCAACTGTTCGGCAGATGAGATTATTGGAAAAAATGTTGAAATATTGGTTCCTGAGCCTCATAGAAGTTCACATAGGGATTATATAAAAAAATATACAAAATGGCATAATGAACAAATATTCGGGAAATTAAGTGGTGACTATCATGGTGAGATATTTTTTGAGCGGGAAATTAGCACTAATCGGTTAGATGGTAAACCAGTTCTGCTTGAAGTTACTGTCACACACATAATCAATGGTAATAACGTGAATTATATAGCTACAATTCGAGACATAACAAAGAAAAAGATTGCAGAAAAGGAGTTGGAGGAGACTCGTCAGAAGAATTTCCAACAAGATAAAATGGCTGCAGTTGGGACTTTAGCAGCTGGTATTGTGCATGAAATTGGTAATCCACTTACTGCAATGACTGGTCTTATAGAAGGTTTCCAGGATTTTGCAGGACCCTTTACTGCAGATGACCAAGCCAATTTGGATCTGATACGTGATCAGGTGGATCGCATGGCGAGTATTGTGAGAGATGTATCTGACTTGGCGTCTCCTCAATCTGAAGAGTATCAGCTACTCAATGTGAACGATGTTATAGAGAGTTCGTGCCGGCTTATGAGGTTTCATAAACGTCTTAAGCAGATACCGCCAAAATTGATTTTGAATCGTGATATCAGTATGACCTTTGGTTCAACAAGCCAACTAAGACAAGTTATTATCAATTTGTTGATAAATGCAGCTGATGCAACCGCAGAACTATATGACCGTAAACCCCAAATTTCTGTAGCTAGCTCGATGGAAAATAACCGAATAGTAATTACCATTGCTGATAACGGTTCAGGAATGAGTCAAGATGTTGCAAAACGTGCCTTTGAAGCTTTTTTCACAACAAAACCTCTTGGCAAAGGTACAGGTTTGGGGTTGGCACTTTGTTACTCTATTGTAGATCACCATAAGGGGGAAATAGTGATAGAAACTGAGTTGGAAAAGGGTAGCAAATTTCATATTTATCTACCTTCTTCAGATATTTTGGAATAAAATTAATGGATTCGCAAAAAAATATAATTATCTTTCCTGGTTTCCTGCAACAGATATCAGCCATTATCTTGTTTTTGATACTGCTTTTTCCTGGTTTGGCATTGGCAGAATCAAAGGCAAATTCATCAGATCTACCGAAAATAATATATGGGGGAAAATTATATGATAACTGGCTAGCCTTAGTGCCGGAAAAGCGCCGTTTACGTCTGAAAAATGTACGTAAAACCCACCCATCTTATCCAAAAACAAGTAAAAAGAGAGGTCTGTCTACATGGCGGTGTAAGGAGTGCCATGGTTGGGACTATAAAGGAAGGGATGGGGCTTATGGTAAAGGTTCTCATTATTCAGGCATCAAAGGAGTTGGGAAATTTGTTGGTGGTGATCCCAAAGCCGTTGTAGAAATTATTCGCGATTCCACACACAAATATTCAAAAGCTAAAATTCCAGACGAAGATGCCTTGGCTTTGGCAAAGTTTATCACTGAAGGACAGATAAAAATGGATCTTTATATTGATCCTTCGACAAAGAAGGCAAAAGGTGTCGCCAAACGAGGTGCACCATTTTATCAAACAATATGTGCAACATGTCATGGTCTGGATGGACGAAAGATCAATTTCAACATAAATCAGGGCCATGAATATGTGGGCAATGTTGCTTCTGAAAATCCTTGGGAAGCACTGCATAAAATTCGCAATGGTCACCCTGGAACAAAAATGGTATCCATGAGAGCTTTGACCATACAGCAACAAATTGACATTCTTACCTTTTCCCAAACACTTCCTGTAGATCCTTCACCATAGTATGATACAGAGTTAAGTGGTAAATAATAAAGTAAGAATATAGGTCCTTCACAATTGAGAGCATTAATGAGTGTATCATAAAATTGATAGTCATCAGGATCTGACTAACACTTGGTTCCTTTACTCCTTTGTTGTGTAGTTTTATGGATACGGTTTATGACAGCCCTGAAAATTAATTGTCATTATGTAAAAACTTTCTAGTAGATTGAGGTGTTGTTGTGTGGATCGAGATTGCCCATTTTGCTGCTATTTTGGCTCTTACTTTTACATTAGTGCAGATAGTTTCTTCTCTGTATGGGGTTAAAAGTGATAATCCTGCTTGGATAAGGGTTGGCAGACATTCCGCAATTATTGTCGCTGTATTATTGACAATATCAACGGTTGGTTTGATAAACTCCTTTTTAAATCATGACTTTTCTGTTCTATATGTTTCCAAACATGCCTCATTGGATCTACCCATTTTTTATTTGGCAACTGCAATGTGGGGTGGTCATGAGGGGTCTTTGTTACTATGGGCATGGCTGCTTGCGGTTTATATCGCTGTTGCCGCATGGCGTCATTGGAAAACCCACCCTGTTTCCATACCATATGTCTTGGCAATATTAGGTGCTTTGCTTGTTGGTTTTCTGCTTTTAGTGCTGTTTCTCTCGTCACCATTCGATAGAGTTATTCCTCCACCATTTGATGGTCGGGATTTAAATCCTCTTTTGCAAGATCCCGGTATGGTTTTTCATCCACCATTTTTATATATGGGCTATGTAGGGTTTGCAATACCTTATGCTTTTGCCATGGCGGCACTGATAACCGGGCAGGCTGATGAGGAGTGGGTGGTTGCAACTAGAAGATGGACCCTGTTTTCATGGGCCATGTTGACTACTGGTATAGTTTTTGGTGCCTATTGGGCCTATTACGAACTTGGCTGGGGCGGGTATTGGGCATGGGACCCGGTGGAAAACGCTTCGTTTATGCCGTGGTTGACAGCTACAGCCTTTTTGCATTCTGTCATGGTACAGGAACAGCGGCAGATGTTTAAAACCTGGAATGTCTTCTTGGTTACAACAACATTTGCTTTAGCGATTTTGGGAACATTCTTGGTAAGATCAGGTGTACTATCTTCTGTTCACTCTTTTGCTGCCGACCCTGGTCGAGGAGTGTATATATTGGGATTTATGATGGTACTGCTGTTTTTCTCCTTTGGCCTGTTAACCTTGAAATCGGAACATTTAGAAACTGATATCAAGCTGGAAAATCCATTATCTAAAGAGGCATCTTTTTTATTTAACAATCTATTCTTGTTAGTAGCTACTTTAACTGTGTTGTTGGGTACTCTCTATCCACTAGCGGTAGAGACATGGTCTGACTCCAAGGTTTCTGTGGGTGCTCCTTATTATAATGCGGTATTCATCCCAATTATGTTGGGTATTTTGTTCATGATGGGTATAGGTCCGATTATTTCATGGCGAAAAGCTAGTGTTCGTCAATTAAAAAGAGATCTTATGTATCCAATAGCCTTTGCTGTTGTAACAGGGTTGATTGCATGGGGGATGGGTCTTAATAATTTATATGGTGTATTCACAGCGGTAGTGGTGGCATTTGTGTTTGCCACCCACATTTTAGATACACGGCGTAAAATTGTTGCCAGGATGAAAAATGGAAATACAAAAGGGGCGTTAACTATTATGTGGCAACTTTTAGGCCGTAATAAACGCCGTTATGGTGGCTTTATTGTGCATTTTGGTATTTTGGTTATGGCTGCGGGATTTATCGGCTCTGGGTTGTTTCAAGAGGAGAAAAACCTGTTTATGACTCCTGGGGATAAGGTCAGGGTTGGTAGTTGGAGCTTTACTCTAGACTCAGTAGGTACTGCTAGTAAATATAACTGGCGTGCAGTTGAAGCGTTAATAAAAGCTGATCATGATAGTGGTTCTATGGTTGAATTACGACCACAAAAGCGAGTTTATAATGAGACATCCCAGCCCACTACAGAGGCAGCAATACATACAACATTGATGGAGGATATCTATGTTGTGTTGGGTGATGAGGTCAAGAAGGGTGTCTGGTCTATACGTGTTTATAGAAACCCATTGATTTTCTGGGTCTGGGCTGGGTCAGGTATCATGGCATTTGGAGTTTTCTTTGGTTTGATGCAGGGTCGGATAAGGCGAGAGAATAAAATATAATGATGGTCAAGGAGATGTCTCTGGTTTAAAGCAGTTTATCGGGCATCCTTAAAAAAGTTGAATTAGATATGCAAAAAAAATTTAAGATCTGAGTTGCACAATTATGGCAAAAACTTGCGTTTACTTGCTTTATTGTGGTTATGTAAGTGTGCAGTATCATATATTTATATTTTCCCGAACTTAGAAAATTTAAGCACTATTTCTTGATAATGAGACAACCAAGTTTGAAGTGTTGAAAATAGTTAATGATAACAATGACAAATAATAATTGATTTTTGGCATGATAATAGCTGTTATATCTTTAAAGTTATTTGCCAATTGCCAAAGATGAGTTAGACACATGGTTTTTCGAGAGATGACAACATTGCCTGGCAGGATGTTTGTTGCTTCGATGAAAGGTTTACCATCGTTATTTAAAATTTGTTTGGCTTAATTGGTATAGATATCCATTTTATTGCAAATAGGAGAATCTAAAATGTCAATTGCTACAGTAAAAATAATGCCAATTCCTGCAGTACAGGCCTCTATTCCGGCTAGAAGCAATTTTGACAAAGGATCTTCCGCATTATCCGATGGAGTATTGGAATATATAGCCAATAGTAACGCTAAAGATTTTGCGGTTCAAACCAGTGCACATAGGACAAATCAAAAAGAAGATTTGTTGCAGGAAATAAGTAAACATTCAGTTGATGTATATAAGGCATTGGTTGTAGGTTTATAGATTTTTTTAAAAATAGCGTTAAATATTAAGGTTTGTCACTTAATATTACATGGTTTTACTAAATTATATCAGCTTTAAAGGAGGGGGTTGCTGTATAATTTAGTGGGACTAATTGCCTCAAAGATATGCATTTCTCAATGTAAGACCCCTCTTTAAAAAAAGTTTATCTATCTTTAAACCTAGAAACGGAGGTTGGCGGTGCGTGCTGACAACTGCTGTTTCTAGGTTAAATCACTGGATAATTAAAAAAATGGTAGATTATCGGTGGTAACTGTCAAATGAAAAGAGTGAAAACATGATACTTAAAAAGCCTGCCTTATTCATAACAATCTACCTAACCATGGCATTGGTGATCTTTTGCCCTGGTCTGTCTAATAACGGTTCATGGTGGGGAACAGCCGTAGCTTCAGAGAATGATGCTAATGTCAGCCAAAACCGCTTTACGAAACGACTCAGCAGTGTTAAAGCGCTACTGCAGGCCTATCAACGGGCAGCTAGTGAGAATAAGTTGGCTGATTCTGATGTTGATATATTTATAAAAGCAACTGAAGCCTCTATTTCCGCAGCATCAAATCTGTTTAAGATTGGTGATGTCCAGGAGGGCTGGCATAACCTTAATAAAAGCTACTTCAGCGTCAAGAAGCGTATTATAGCTTTAAAGACGTTAAGATATGGTGATTCAGAGGTTACAGTTGATGCCATCAATGATGAACCTTCCCCAAAGGATAAGGAGGTTTTCATAGCAAAAAAACGTAGCTTGGAAGCTTTACTTGTTGCTTTGGAGCGGATTCAACAAGAAAAGGACACTAAAGTGTCTGCCAATGTCGAACCCAAGAAATTTAGGGGTATGATTTTGCAGGCTGAGAGCATGATTGAGAGGGGAGAAGTAAAAAAAGGCAAAGATCTGTTAGATAGGACTTTTACAAAGGTTCGTAAAGCCCTTATGGATTTGAAGTCTGGAGATAATGTTGAATATGAACGTCAAGCGTTTGCCAAGAAAGATGCCAGAACGAGTACAAGTAATCTGGCAAAAATTACAAGTAGTGTAAATGCCCTGTTGAAAACCTATCAAATCATTGCAAAATCAAAAGGTAAAACCGATGCTGCCAAGAGGTTGAATTATCAAGTTACTAAAATACTTGAACAGGCAACAATCAAGATTGAAAAGAATCAGGTAATTGCAGCACACAATATGGTGGATAAGGCCTACTTGATAGTAAAGCTGTCTGTAATGGAGTTAAAACATGGTGAGGCTCACAACTATGAACTTTTCAACTGGAAAAGAAACAAGGACAAAAGGAGTATAAGGGGACGTGAAAAAAGTTTAAAGACAGTTGTTGCCTTGTTGGATTCCTACCAGCGCATTGTACAAGAGAAGGGCCTAAGATATGAGATCATTAATATAAACAGCGTAAAAAGTATGGTTGACGAAGCCAAGAACCATTTTACTTCAGGGCAAGAGCAGCTGGGCATGGAGAGGCTTGGTCTGGCATATATAAAATTGAAAACAGCTATTATCTCTCTTCGTAAAGGAGAGACCTTGGTACGATCCCTCAACTTCAAGAACAAGGAGGAAGAGTATCAATACGAATTGGGTCGCAGTAAAACCCACAGATTGCTTCTAAAACTGATTCTAAACGATAAGCCAGCGGATGTTGTCAGACGAGCCAATATATTTGCCACTCACGCAAAAAAATTACAGGTCTTGGCTGAAACCCAGGCTGATTTGGGCCATTTTGATAAAGCGGTTGAACTGATGGAGAGTTCTATCAACGAGTTAATCAAAGGTCTAAGGGGTGCAGGTCTCATGCTCCCAGGGTAAAAGGAACTGTCCTTCCCAACAACAAAATAAGGCTATAATTCTGGAGTAATGCTTATTAATGATAAACAGCAGAACTTGGAAATCAAGTCTCTTAAATAGACTTTGACCCATAGTCAATTATGAGAGATGCGCATACCAGTCTAACCGACTGATTTTAATAAATCACTGCCTTGTTCAATAGTTACAAATTTTAGCCAACAACTGCTTAACAGACATTTCCCGTAATTCAGTGAACTCAGCTACGAGTTTGGCAACCAAACTTGAAAGCTCTGGAACCCTGGAAAGACAAGAATAATAGTCTCGTTAGGTCTTGTTATAGTTAGAGCATTAATAGTGCCAGAAACCATCTATTTCCAAATCAATATCAGAAAAGTCAAATTGCTAGACAGGACATTCTAATAACAGACTGTTAGTAATAGATTTTTTATTCATCCAGCTCATCTATAAATGTTCGATTTAAGGTGAATTGCTATTATGGCAATTACCATAAGATGTGAACAAATTTACTGGATATAGGAATTGAAGAGATATATTCCTGTATGTGGGAAATATCACTATTGCTGGAAACTAAATTTTAAATATTTATGCTTCTTATATTGCCATCTTTTTGATGTGGTGATCCTCTTTGTGGACAGTTATTTTCACTGACAAATCGAACTCCCTATCATACCAACAGCCCGGTTTTTACATTTGTGCGTGTACGTGTTTGATCATCGTTTGTTCATAAGGACATCTATTCTCATAGGCTTGTGTCTAATCTCAATTAGTTTTTGTAATCATTTAGTTTTGGTATTCATTAAAAGTGTGCCTGTATCAACCCCGCAGATTAATATTTGTTATTAATAAGTGTAAATTCGCATTATTTGCTTGAACTTTTTAGGGAATATGTTATTGTATACCTGCTAGATTTGCGAGAAATGCGAGAAATGCGAGAAATGCTAAGTTTGTTGTGAATACCGCAAAAAAATATGTTAGCCGATAATCGTCTATTTGAATCACTGATCGAGAGGTGAACATTTTGGGTGGTAATATCCGATCAACTGATAGAAAAACGGTGCTAACCACCACAGAAGCAGCACGTCTTCTGGGAGTTTCCCAGCGTACGGTTCATAACTGGGTAGAACAAAAAAAAATGCCTTCCTGGAAAACCTCTGGTGGGCAATACCGCATTCCCAAAAATGTTGTTGATGTAATTTTTCAACAACGCAAGGCAGCCCTTGATGAATCTGATGTGTCAACATCTATTTCTTTGCTGGTAGTCGAAGATGATTCAGTCATGCTGACGTTCTATGACTCCATGTTCCAAACGTGGGGTTTGCCAATCAATATTGTGACCGCAGTCAATGGATTCGATGCCTTGATTCAAGTTGGCAAAAACATACCCAACATCATTATTACCGACCTCTTGATGCCCAATATGGACGGTATCGAAATGGTACGCGCTCTACGTGAAAAGCCGGAACTAGATGATACTATCATTGTTGTTGTCACTGTGCTTAAGCCAGATGAGATAGCCTTGCGAGGTGGGTTGCCAGAGGATATTCCTGTTTTCCAAAAACCAGCCCCAGCTGATCGGCTGCATACCATCATCCGTAACAAAGCCCTGGCTCTCGGATTATTGGGAGCGAAACGATGAATAACTCATCGCTAACCAATAGAATGTTCAGTCTGGAGGTTGATGGAGACCAGATAAGGATAATTCAGCTGATTCTAATCATGGCCGTTGTGGCTTTTTTGATTGGTGGAATATCCATTTGGACCCTGTACACCACTGCCTTTGAGCAGCAACGCAAAAGCCTGATCACTACTGTCAACAGCCAGGCGCGACTTATTGAGTCGGTGGCCAGGTATGATCGACAACATGCCTCGGAAATGAAAGAGGCTTTTCCAGATTCTCAGAGCCACTTTAAGTCATTAATGAATGATCCAACCAAGGCCACCCTTCTTCAGATCAAAGAAGCACATGCGAGTTTTGCAAGTGTTGGCAAAACTGAAGAATTTATTCTGGGTCAGCATGTGGGAGAGCAAATAGAATTTCTGTTGAAACACCGACACTTCAATCTTGATTACCATGAACCAATCCCGTTTGATTCTGCACTTGCCGAACCCATGCGCAGAGCCCTTTCTGGTAAATCTGGGACAATTGTGGGGCTTGATTATAGAGGCGAGACCGTGTTGGCAGCCTATGAACCTATCGCAATATTAAATTTAGGTGTGGTGGCTAAAATCGATCTGGCAGAAATCCGTTCTCCATTCATCCGTGCCGGGTTGATTGTATCTGGGATCGGCCTAATGTTGGTTATCGGCGGAACCATATTTTTTTTCCGAATCAGCACACCCATTATGGAAAAAGTTCAACAGCAACAAAATGCTCTCAAAGAAAGTCAATCACGACTGGAACAGTCACAGGCTATAGCCCATTTAGGTCATTGGCGTTGGAATAACAAGACGCAAAAAGTAACGTGGTCAAAAGAGTGCTTCAAAATCTTTGGTCGTGATCCAAGAACATATATCCCAACGGGAGAGAATTTTCGTCAGGACATACCTGTTGATGATCGTAAACTTCTGGAAGAGGAAATTCAAAAAGGGTTTGAAACAGGTGAGTCCTTTGAGCTTGATTATAGATACTACCGTGGTGGAAACCCAAATGATCTGCGTTGGATCCATGAGGTTTGTGAAATTATAAAGGATAAAGATAACACCGCACTGGAAATGGTCGGAATAGCTCAGGACATTACCGAAAAGAAACTTAGCGAAATATCCATCCGGGATCTACACAAGAAAAATGAACTTATCCTCAACTCTGCTGGTGAAGGAATCTACGGTCTTGATATCAAAGGTAATACCACCTTCATAAACCCAGCAGGAGCAAAGATGATTGGCTGGGAAATTGTAGAACTAATCGGTCAACCACAGCACGATATTATCCATCATCACCGCATAGATGGTTCCTTCTACCCTAGTAAGGAATGTCCCATCTACGCTGCGTTCAATGACGGTGAGGTCCATCATGTGAATGACGAAGTATTTTTTCGCAAAGATGGCACGAGCTTTCCTGTTGAGTACACAAGCACTCCAATTTATGAGGATGGGAGTCTTGTTGGAGCAGTTGTGACCTTTCGCGACATTACCGTGCGTAAGCAGGCTGAGGAGGCATTGCGAATGAGTGAACTGCGATTTTCACTTGCTATGCAAGGTGCTAACGATGGATTGTGGGATTGGAACCTGGAAACCGATGAAACCTACTTTTCACCTCGTTGGAAAAGTATGCTGGGATATGGGGAGGATGAGATCAAGAACCATCTGGATGCGTGGAAACACAATCTTCATCCCGATGATTTTGTTAGAGCCAATCGGACTGTTGGTGATTATCTGGGAGGTAATCTGGACCAGTATGAGATCGAATTCCGGATGCAACATAAGGATGGTCATTATGTCCCCATCCTCTCCCGTGGTTCTACTCTTATTGATGAGAATGGCAAACCAATTCGGTTTGTAGGTACACATATTGACCTCACCGATAGGAAAAATGCCGAGGAACAACTCCTCAAAGCAAAAAATGATCTTGAGCTTCAGGTCAACTGTGTAAACAAACTACAGAGTCGTTTCATTGAGGAAACCAACCCTGATGTGTTGTTCGACTTACTTCTTAGAGATATCCTGGAACTAACAGGTAGTTCCTATGGGTTTATAACCGAAGTTCAAAAGGATGAAAATGATGGCATTATGCTCCATGCACTGTCCATCACCAATATTGCTTGGAATGAGGAAACTCATAGATTCTACAATGATCATATTTCATCCGGGTTTCAATTTCCAAACATGCGCGGTCTTTATGCCGAACCATACTTCTGCGGGCAGCCAGTAATTTCCAACGACCCAGCTAATGATCCAAGACGTTGTGGACTACCGGATGGGCATCCCTCCCTTGATGCCTATTTGGGAATACCTTTGAAAAGAGGTAATGAAATTGTCGGTGTTATCGGTTTGGCTAACCGGCCTGGTGGGTATGATCAAGACATGGTGGGTTTTCTGGAGCCCGTAATTTTGGCCTGTGCTCAGATCATCTCTGGTTTCCGTATACAACGCGACAAGCTGGTGGCTGAAAAGGCTCTCCAGCAGGCTAAAGAGCAGGCTGATATTTCTAACCAAGCAAAGAGCAGATTCCTGGCCACAATGAGCCATGAGATACGTACTCCTATGAATGCTATGTTGGGGATGGTGGAACTGCTGCAGGAGACCAATTTAAATAATCACCAAGAAAGGTGTGTCCAGACCCTGAATCGCACGGGAGAGACTCTGTCACTCCTCATCAACGATTTTCTTGACCTATCCAAGATTGAAGCAGGCCAGTTTACATTAGAACAGATCGTATTCGATTTGCGGAAATTGTTTGAGGAGATTATGGAAATTTTCTCATTTACTGTTTTGGATAAGAAAATTCAGTTAAAGCACCAAGTTGAAGAAGGTGTGCCACAATGGGTAATGGGCGATCCAACAAGAGTACGCCAGGTACTCATGAACTTGGTTGGTAACGCTGTCAAGTTTGTCGATAAGGGACAAGTGAAGGTGAGTGTAATAACCGGTCCTGACAAGCTCATCTCTTTTGAGGTTGAGGATACTGGCCCAGGTATTCCAAAAGAGGTGCAGAATGAAATTTTTCAACCCTTTTCTCAGGCCGACTCAACAATTTCACGTAAGTACGGTGGGTCCGGTCTGGGTCTTACCATCTGCCGCAGATTGATTGATTTGATGGGAGGAAGCATTGAGTTGGAGAGTGTGGTCGGTCATGGTAGTACCTTCACTTTTAAGATCCCACTGCCACCCGCTAACGCTAACGACAGTCCAAAAGAGGAAGATGACTATTCACTGAAGCTTGTCTCCACTCGAAAAGAACAGACTATCCTCTTAGTAGATGACGTAGAAGATAATCGAATGGTTGTGCAGGCATTCATCAAAGGTACGACACACCGGGTGATTCCCGTTGAAAATGGCGTTGAGGCTGTTGAAAAATTCAAGAACGGTGGTATCGACCTGATATTGATGGACATACAGATGCCGATCATGGATGGTTATGAAGCGACTCGTCAAATTCGTGCTTGGGAGACAGAGAACAACTTTACAGCCTCACCAATTATCGCTCTAACTGCCCACGCCATGACTGATGAAATAGTACAGATCAAAGATGTTGGTTGCGACATGCACTTGAGTAAGCCAATCCGCAAAAAACGGTTGTTTGGAGCACTGCAAAGATTTGGGTTGGAAACCAACTTTTCTTTTGAACCTGAATCTGATCCTTCACTGAATGTAGAAGAGGTATCCAGATCTAATGAGACATATACCAAAGAGATAAACTGTTCTCACGCTGTCAACCGTGAGACATTAGAGAAGTTAAGTAAGGAAGTAGCTGGAAATATTATGCCCACTTTGCAAAATTTCCTGGAATCGCTCCCAGGTCGCCTTGATGTCATTGCCGATGCAATGGAGAGAGGAGACGTAAAACAATCTTCCAATTTTGCTCATAGGCTTCGAGGTTCTGCAGCAACTTTGGGAGCTAATAGGTTGGAAGTTCTTTGTCATGAATTGGAAACCGCAGCAAATACTGGGCAAATCCCAGATGATGGTATGCTTCTAACCTCAATAGTAGAAGAGGGCAAGCGTGTTCATTCTGAGTTCCAAACTATACTGAAGGGAATGGAATCATGACCGATCATGCAGATGAAGCGAAAATCCTTGTCTGCGACGATGATATAGTCACTTTGAGTCTTATAGGGCAAGTGCTGCAAGATAAAGGTTACACTGTAATTATGGTGGAGAACGGAGTTGAAGCTCTGGAAGCTTTCAAAAACCAAGGAGCAGATCTGATTCTCATGGATGCCGATATGCCAGAGATGGATGGTTTTGAAGCTTGTAAGAAATTGCGTGCCATGCCATCGGTCGATGAGTTACCAATCATTATGATCACGACCTTAGATGACGATGATTCTGTCAATCGGGCCTTTGACGCTGGTGCCGCTGAGTTTATCACCAAACCAATCAAGTGGTCAGTATTGTATCGACGCATTCGTCTTTTGATCAAGTTCCAGAGAGATCAAGCCGCCTTACGTCAAAA
>JADFZS010000105.1 GCA_015232405.1 Magnetococcales bacterium
ACAGATAATAGCCATGACAGAGGCATCCAGCTTCTATCTGGTTGAGAGGTTGGCGAGTCAAATTGCCGATCTTGCACTGGGGGACGAGAGGGTAGAGAGGGTGGAGGTTACAGTAGAAAAGCCCGGTGCACTGCGTTTTGCCCGTTCAGTAGGGGTAACTATTGAGAGGAGTAGATAAAAATTGTGGCAACTCCGGTTCTCATAGCCTTTGGTGCAAATGTTGACCCTTTGAAAAATTTACACCAAGGTTTGTCCACTCTCCATCGTGAAATCAACCTTGCAGATATCTCCACTGTTTGGCGAACAGACCCCTTGCCAGACCCCAACCAGAAAGCAGAATATGATCTTGGGGATAGTTACTTAAATGGTGCTGTACTGTCCCATATCCAGGTTGACCCCTTTAATTTAAAAAAAATGCTAAAAAAAATTGAGGCAACTTGCTGTCGGGTTCCCAACCAAAATAGATATGCTCCCAGACCTATAGATCTGGATGTGGTGATGATGGGTGATGAGATAATTAACTCCCCTGGTTTAACCCTGCCCGACCCGGATATACTGCAGCGCTGTTTTGTCGCCCTTCCTGTGGCGCAACTGGCACCAGAGTTGGTGCACCCGGTGGAACATAAAAGTCTTGCACAGTTGGCAGCCGGTTTTCATGTTCTTGAAGGGAAGATGGCTGTGGATGAAGAGGCTACAAGCTTGTTACAATCAATAATAAAATAGCTAAGAAATCCGCATTTTTTGTTAAAATTGAATAAATCGGTTTTTGGTGCTTAAAGAATTGATACATATAGAAAACTTTTCTATCATTGCCTTGGCTGTTATTTTGATTTAGCAACAAAAAAAATTCTTTGTGAAACTAATGAGTAAGGAATTTAAAATGTGATTGTTAAACTGTATTGGCTTGTGACTGATGATTAATTCCGTTACTTTGTGTCAATAATCTAAAGAGGCAAAGAGTAAATAGGTGGTTTTTATCAGCAGGTTTATGTTACAAGTGTAGCCTGTTTTTTGGTCTAACTGTTTGGCGGATATTCCCATGTTTGAAGGTGTTTTTTCAGCGTTAATTACCCCGTTTAGCAATGGTAGCTTTGATAAGGATGCTATGGCTAGGTTGGTGGAATATCAGCTTGAGCAAGGGATCACTGGTGTTGTTCCTTGTGGTACAACTGGTGAGTCGGCAACTCTAAACCACCAAGAGCATAAAGATGTGATCCGCTTTTGTGTCGAACTGGTGGCAGGGCGGGTTCCGGTTATTGCTGGTACAGGCTCCAATGCCACCGCTGAGTCCATTGAACTCACCCGTTTTGCCAAAGAGGTGGGTGCAGATGGTGCTCTTTTGATCACCCCATACTACAACAAACCCACGCAGCAAGGTCTCTATCAGCACTATAAAGCGGTAGCCAACGCTGTTGATATGCCTATTGTGCTGTATAATGTTCCTGGGCGCACAGCACTGGACATGCAGGCTGATACCATTGCCAGACTTGCCAAGATATCCAATATTGTTGCTGTTAAAGAGGCCACAGCCAATATGGAGCGAGCATCCATAATACATAAACAGTGTGGGGATGATATCACCCTTATATCCGGTGATGATGCCACATTTCTACCGTTTTTGGCTGTGGGAGGAGGGGGCGTTATATCGGTTAGTGCCAATATTGCCACCAAGGCCATGGTTGCGCTGTGGCAAGCTTTTAAAGATGGTGATTGGCAAACGGCACGCCGTCATCACCAGGATCTTTTGGATTTAAATGGTTTGCTATTTTGTGAAACCAGCCCTATTCCCATAAAAGCGGCAACTGCCATGATGGGGCTGTGTGGTCCGGAGTTGCGACTACCATTAACTGAGCTTGAAGAGAAAAACCGCGAGCCTTTACGGCAAGCTATGTTGGAGCTTGGCCTTCTTAAGTAGGCGACTTTATTTGTTTTTGACACATTTGTTAGTATTTTACAAATTTTTAGCTAAAGGATACATCATGAAGAAAATTGGACTCACTCTATTTGCTGCCCTGGTTACTCTAACTTTTGCTGCGTCATCATCGTTTGCCGGCGATGCTGGTAAAGGGATGAAATACGCTGCTAAAAAATGTGCTATGTGCCATAGCTTTGGGGCAAAAATAAAGAAAAAAGGTAAAATTGGCCCAAGTTTAGAGGCTGGCATCGTTGGAAAAAAAGCTGGTCAAGTTGCCAAGTTTAAATATTCTAAACCTATGAAAAAAGCGATTAAAAATGGTTTGGTTTGGGATGAAGCTAACCTAAATACATTTTTGAAAAATCCTAAAAAATTCATGAAGGGAACCAAAATGGCTTTCCCTGGTGTTAAAAAAGACAAAGATCTCGCTGATGTAATGGCGTTTTTGAAGTCTCTATAATTAGTGGTTAATTCAATACCCGGATATTCAAATGAGTGTCCGGGTATTGAAACAATACCGGGTTTGATTGGTATACTGCTGCAAAGCAAACTGATAACAGCAATCCCGTAAATGTGGGGATCTAAGGGTTAACCTTAAACTTCTAAGATCTCCACATTTGGGGGAATGATAGATATATCATTTTGATTGTGGGTAATTTAATTAGTGACCAGTTTTGTTATTAATAAAGAAACTCCCACTTTTGGCTTTAAAATAACGTTTTTAAATTATGCCAGATCAAGGAAATAAGGACTTTCACACTATAATCCTAACCCTGCTGGGTGTGGCTGCTCTGGTTGTTTTTTTTCGTTTTTTTTCAGACGAGTTTAGCGTTGGTACTACCAAACAGCATCTATCTTCAGCGGTAACTCAAGTGGAACGGGGCAAGCGGGTTTCCCGTAGTTGCACAGCTTGTCATGATTTAACCAGTGCCAAAAGGAGCACTCTTATTGGTCCTCCTCTGTGGGGAATTTTCAACAATCCTGCTGGTTTTGTTGAGGGATATAAATATTCAAAGGCCCACATGGAGGCTGTTGAAGCTGGTTTGGTCTGGACCGAAGAGAACCTGGACACCTACCTTACCAACCCCAAAGCATTTATTCCCGGCAACCGTATGGCCTTTGCCGGAATTAAAGTAGATGAAGAGCGTTGGGCACTCATAGAGTATCTAAAGACCATTCGAGATAAGAGCGATCATGACAGTTATGAGCAACCTTTAATTGACCATGCAAAGCTATCTGGTAACAGTGATGTTGGTTCGGTAAGTTATAAGGTGCGTCTGAAAAGGGGTAAAATGGTCGCGGAGAAGTGTGGAGCATGTCACGACTTGACCAAACGAAAGCGTAATATCGTCGGCCCACCCCTATTTGGTATTGTTGGTCGTCCTTCGGGGGGTGTTATCAGTTTTAAATACTCACCAGCCTTGCAAAACAGGGCGGCAGAAGGTTTGGTCTGGAATATCAATAATCTGGATACCTACCTGACAAACCCCAAAGAGTTTATCCCTGGAACAAAAATGTTATTTTCTGGCGTAAGCAACCCCACCCAGCGAGAAGACCTACTTACCTACCTAAGAACGTTAAAATAGGTATCCAAATGGGTATTAAAATAATAGCGGATAATCGTAAAGCCCACTTTAATTACGAGATAATCGATAAATTTGAGGTGGGGGTTATGCTTTTGGGTACAGAGGTAAAATCCTTAAGGGCTGGTAAATTGAATTTGGGTGATTCCTATGCCGGGGTACGTGATGGTGAGCTTTTTCTCAACAACGCCAACATTCCTGTCTATTCCCACGGCAATCTCTACAATCACGATCCTTTGCGGGTTAGAAAACTTCTGGCCCACAAAAAAGAGATTCAACGTTTAATCGGTTTAACCAAAGAGAAGGGGTTGAGTCTGGTTCCACTAAAAGCCTATTGGAAGAGTGGTCGGGTAAAGTTGGAGCTTGGTGTCGGCAGGGGTAAAAAGCTCCACGACAAACGCAAAACCATGCGCGACAGAGATTGGAACCGTGATAAAGCCAGAATCCTAAAAGGGGAGTAGGGGTCATAATCCAAAAAATGCTTGAGAGAAAGGCAAAAAAAAGAGATTTTCGGGGTAAAAAAACAAGCCTTTTTGCAAGTGACAGCATCAAATAATCAACCATACCGGGGTATCCCTTGACGCTACAAGAGTCTCCTGATATTGTCCCGGTCACAGTGCGGGTGTGGTGGAATTGGTAGACACGCCAGATTTAGGATCTGGTGGCGCAAGCTGTGGAAGTTCGAGTCTTCTCACCCGCACCAAAAAAACAGAAAAAGGCCTCTCTTTAATTGGAGAGGCCTTTTTTTGGTTTACTACATTAAAATATTATTGTTTGTTGCAGCTTTTCACTATAAACTGATAATATAAATAATTTTCGTTGTATATATTATAATTAGTTTAAGAGTGTTCTGATCGTTAAAGATTTTATGAATAATTGCAATATAAAACAGACACAACAAAATAGTTGTGCTATAATACCTCCATTCGATGAACATGGGAACCTACCAAAGGGCATCCATATAGCTACTTGGCAGGAGTTTATTAGCAGGTTTTCCCATAACCCAGATAGAGAATATCTACTGGAATATCTTAAAAAAGCAGCCCGAGAGTTGGCAAAAGCTGGTTGTACTAAAATATATGTCGATGGTAGCTATGTCACTGATAGCAAAGTACCTGGGGATTATGATATGTGTTGGAAGGCAGATAACGTAAATCCTGACATATTGGACCCGGTTTTTCTTGAAGTTTATGCCCCCAGAGAGGCAATGAAAGAAAAATACCGTGGTGATATTTTCCCTGAACCTTTTGGTGATTATTCATTATTGGATTATTTTCAGGAAGATCGTGAATCGCGCAAAAAAGGTATCATTGAGTTGGACCCAAGGCTATCACCATGATTAAAAATGAACGTCAATATGGCATAAGCAAAAAAAAGGCTGAGAAGTTCCGTCTTGCTATAATTGATTTTGATAGAGAAGCAGCAGAGAATGGATGCCCAAAAAATATTCACCCAAAAATCTTTAAAGCTCAACGGGATACGCTTGTTACCTTCCATAAAGAGTTGATTGAGCAACTCAAAGAGTACGAGATGCTCAAAAATGGTGAGGTGCAGGTTCTCCACGGAGCAACGTTGCAGGAGTTGCCTAAACAGCTTATTAGAGCACGTATTGCGCTTGGCATGACACAAAAGCAACTTGCTCTACGTCTAGGCAAAAAAGAGCAACAGATACAACGTTGGGAAGATAGTAATTTTGAAACTGTTGCAATAAAAACTCTTGCTAAAATTAAGGATGCACTTGGACTGCGCATTAGTGAGTCAATTTTTCTTCCTGCTCCTGAACAGGCAAAATCAATACTTTTTAATAGTCTATTACAAGTTGGTTTGACTGCTGATTTTGTAAGAAAACGTCTACTGCCAATAGAGTTGATAAAAAGAGAATTTTCAGGCGTTGATTCTATTCAATGGTCAAAAGAGGCAGCTAGACATATTGAGTGGGTTTATGGCTGGTCTATCAATGCGCTCATGGGTGGTGAACCTCTGTTAATTAGTAAGAGTGCTTGCAATGAGGCACGGTTTAAACTTCCTGAAGGTAGAAAAGAGGATTTTGTTACTGCTTTTACAGTTTATGCCAGAAAACTATCCTATTTGCTGCCTTCAATCGTTAAAGGAGCCAAGCCTTTAGAATCTTTGGAAAAACCGACTGATATATACAAAAAAATATGTAACAGTGATGGGTATCCGTGTCTAAAAAAAGCTTTAGAGTATGTTTGGGGGTTAGGGGTTATTGTCTTGCCTTTGGGAGATGGAGGAGTATTTCATGGGGCATGTTTTCGTAAGGATGGGATAAATATAATTGTCCTAAAACAAAAACAGAATGTATCTTATGAATCGAAATGGCTTTTTGATCTATTTCACGAACTTTACCACGCTTTTCAACACCCTGACATAGGCTCTTTGGCTTATATTGAGCATACTGATAGCCTTACTCAATTAAATAGAAAAGAAGAAGAGGCAGCAAATAAATTTGCTGCTGAAGTCTGTTTAAATGGAAAATCTCAAGCTTTACTGCAAAACTGCTTTAAAGATGCAAGTTATGAAATAAAATACCTTAAAAGATCAGTCAAAAGCATAGCAAAAAATTTCAAAGTATCTCAAGGGTTACTTGCCCTACAGGTGGCTCATGAAGCCAAAGCCGAATATGGGTGGAATTGGTGGGGAGCAGCTGCTAACCTACAAAGGAAAACTGAGCACCCTCTTGAAACAACAAGACAGATATTTTTGTCAAGAACAGACCTATCCAAGCTGGGCAATATGGAGCGTAGTATAATTCAAAGAGCTTTTGAAGATTAAACCTAGAAACGGCGGTTGGTGGTGCGTACATGGCGTAACATATTGGTTTAGCTGGTGTAACAGAGTAAATCGAAGTCACCTTGTTGGTGATGAGGCTTTGCTCTGTTATGCCAGATGAATCAATAGGTTGCGTCAGGTGCGTGCTGACAACTGCTGTTTCTAGGTTAAACCTAGACTAGGTTAAAGCAAAAAGCTGGGTTATGGTTTGGGGCGAAAAGTGTGGTTTTTAGTAAATTATGTAAAAACGGTTAAGAGACAAAAACAGAGTTTGTGGTAGGGCTTTTCTTGTTTTTTATTAATATTTCTATATAATTTGTGAAAAACAGGGACACTTCCAACGGAGTAGTCCCTGTTTGTATTTTTTTATTATTACCCTCAATTACCCCGATTTGCCTTGGCTTTGTTGCCTCTTTTGTTATTTGGTGTGGTGCGGGTTTTTTTGTTGTTGCTTTTTGACCATTTGCTTTTGTCGGGTCTGCTTTTTTGTTTGGGGTTGCTGCTTTTTCCCGGCTTTTGTTGCTCGCTATTTTGGGTTTTTTGCTGTTCGTTGCCTCTTTTTTGCGAGCTGTTTGGTTTTTGGTTTTTGCGTTCGCCGCTGCTGTGTTGACCACCAGCTTGCTGACCGCCTCCATCACTGCGTTGGCTGTTTTTGTTGCGTTTTTTGCCTCCGCTTGTGGCACGACGTTGTTGACCGCCAGCACCGCCTTTACCCCTTGAACTGCTGTTTCTTTGGCCTCCACCGTTGGGTTTTGGCTTTATGAAGGGGGCGTTTGCTGCTCCTTCTGAATGGAAGGGGTGGTCGCTGTCTACAGCAATACTCATGCGGATGGCGTTTTCAATCTCCCTTAGGTAGAACCTTTCTGCGGCATCACAAAATGAGATTGCCAGACCCTCTCGTCCTGCCCTGGCGGTGCGACCTATACGGTGGACGTAGTTTTCTGGCTCGTTGGGTAGATCAAAATTAATCACATGGGTGATCTCTTTTACATCGATACCCCTTGCAGCAATATCTGTGGCTACCAATACTCGTACCTGACCAAGACGAAATTGCAAAAGGGCTTTTTCCCTTGCGCCTTGGGACTTATTGCCGTGGATGGCAGCGGTCTTTACCCCTTTTTTGTCCAGCTCCTCAGCAACCTTGTTGGCAGCATGTTTGGTGCGGGTAAAAACCAAGGCGCGCTGTATGTTGTTTTTCTCTATTAAATGATGCAACAGCTTGCGTTTATTGGCCTTATCCACATAGACAATGCTCTGGCTTATCTTGTCCACGGTGGTTGCTTGGGGAGTTACCTCAACCTTGACCGGATCTTTTAGCAAACCTGCTGCCAGCTCCTCTATGTTTGGGGGCATGGTGGCAGAAAAAAGCAGGGTTTGACGGTCTCTTGGTAGGGTGCGGATTATCTTATGGATATCGTTGATAAAACCCATATCCAACATACGGTCGGCCTCATCCAAGACAAAGGTCTCCAACTGATCCAGGCGGATATAGCCCTGGCTCATGAGGTCCAACAATCTACCGGGGGTGGCGACTAAAATATCTACCCCACGGGATAGGGTGCGTACCTGGGGATTTTGGCTTACACCACCAAATACAACAGAGCGATGAAGGCGTATTCCCCGACCCAACTCGGCAAAGCTGGCATCAATTTGTGAGGCCAGCTCTCTGGTTGGGGTCAGTATCAACACCCTGGTACGCCTGGGCCCAACCCGTTTTTTGCGGTGGCTTACACTGTTGATTATAGGTAGGGCAAAAGCGGCGGTTTTTCCCGTTCCGGTTTGCGCTATGCCAAGCAGATCGGCCCCCTCAAGGAGTGGAGGTATGGCTTGGGTTTGTATTGGGGTTGGTTTTTTGTAGCCTATGCTGTTAAGGGTTTTATGAAGGGAGGGGATTAAAGGTAAATCAGAAAATTCAGACACAAATACACATTCCGTTGTTCTTAAAAAACTCATAGAGGTTGGCTCTTGCCGAACGCCGCCAACCTGCTGTGATTGATTTATAAGATTGCGTCCGGGGGAGGACAAGGTCTACCTGTTGGCAGCCGTTGTCAATGGTATTTACATTTTTAAATAAAAATTATTGCCAGTAACGGGGGTATTATTTTAAATGCCCCTCACCAAGATTCATTTCTGTCACCCGTAATATGTGGCATTATGCTGTTTGCATAAATTTTATTGAGGTAAAAAAATAATGTCTGGAAAAACACCAAAAAAACTAACAAGCTGGCGACCATATTTAAAATCTGGTGAGCGTATATTCATCGGTTCCAATGCTGCTTGTCCCAACACCCTTGTTGCAAATCTATTAAAGCAGGCCAACCATTTTCGTGATGTAGAGGTGGTTCACATTCTCACCCTTGGTGAAAGTGCTTGGACACAAAAAAAATATCGCCAATCATTCAAGGTCAACTCCCTGTTTTTAGGGCCGGGATCACGGGAGGCGGTGGCTAGTGGTATAGCCGATTATACCCCTTGTTTTCTTTCGGAAATTCCATCACTTTTTGATGATGATATACTGCCCATTGATGTGGCGTTGATCCAGGTCTCTCCCCCAGACGATCAAGGATATTGCTCCCTTGGTGTATCGGTTGATATTGTCGCTTCTGCCTGTCGCAATGCACGCACGATAATAGCCCAGATCAATAAATCTATGCCCCGTACTTTTGGTCGTAGTTTTATCCCCTTTAACTCCATTGATGCCTATATCGAGGTGGACGAACCTGTCATAGAACTACCAGCCAAACCCCAGGATGATGTCACCTTGAGAATCGGTCACAATGTTGCCATGTTGATTGAAGACGGCAGCACCCTACAGATGGGTATTGGGCGAATTCCCGATGCGGTTTTACAGAGTTTGCAAAATCATCGTCATCTTGGTATCCACACCGAGATGTTTAGCGATGGTTTGATTGACCTGATGGAAAAAGGAATTGTCGATAATAGCCGAAAAACCCTCCACCCAGGAAAAACCATAACCTCGTTTTGTATGGGTAGTAAACGGCTATATGAGTTTGTCCACGAAAATCCCCATGTGGAGTTTCATCCCTCTGAATATACCAACAACCCCTCGATTATTGCCCAAAATGAGCGGATGGTTGCAATAAATAGTGCCATTGAGGTGGATCTATCAGGACAGGTTGTTGCCGACTCGGTAGGAAGTCGACTGTATAGCGGTATCGGTGGTCAGGTGGATTTTATCCGTGGTGCTGCCCAGAGCTATAACGGTCATCCCATTATTGCCCTACCTTCAACAGCCAAAAACGGAACCATATCCAAGATTGTACCATCAATCAGCAAAGGATCAGGTGTTGTAACATCAAGGGGTGACGTTCACTATGTTGTGACCGAATACGGCATTGCCACCCTGCGGGGTAAGAGTATTCGTGAACGGGCTTTGGAGCTTATTCAGGTGGCCCATCCTGATTTTCGTGATGAGTTGCTCAGTCAGGTACGAGAACACTACTGGGTTCCCGACTATCAGGTTGCCAGCTCCACCCGTGTTGTAGAACTGGGTGACTCCGAATTGGTCAAGGTTAATCTAAAAGAGAAAAAATTCACCTTACGCCCACTAAGAGCCTCTGACGAGAGGATTTTGCAGGAATTTTTCTACTCCCACACCCAAGAGACACTGCTTATGCGCTATAACTACGGCGTCAACCGTATGTCTCGGGAAAAAGCCTATGCTTTGGTTAACGTTGACCAAACCAGTGATTTGGCACTCTGTATAGTACGTCGCCGCGGGCCAAAAGAGAAGATTCACGCTGTTGGACGTTATTATTATGTAGAAGATGGTAACTATGGCGAGGTAGCCTTTGTGGTACGGGAGTCAAGCCGACAAAATGGAATGGCCTTTGAGCTTCTCAAAAATATTGTCACCATTGCCAAAATGAGAAAATTGTCTCGTTTGGTAGCTCTGGTCAAGGCTAACAACAAGCCGATGCTCAAGGTACTAAAGAAAAATGGTTTCACCAAAGGGGTTAGTGAGGAACCTCAAGAGATTGTTATGGAGCTTGATTTATCAATAACTTAAAAATAAGAGGGAATAATGGAAGACTTTTTAACACAATTAAATCTAGACCCCATTGTCTATCTCGGTGTAGGTGGTGTTCTAGTTTTACTGGGGATTTTTAAAATTATCAACAAAGGCATCTCCATGATCATCTGGGTTGTGCTTTTGGTAATGGGGGTCTCCATTGCCTCTTATGGACTCCAGGAGGGTGGAATTATCCTGCCCCCAGAATTTGCAGAAAAATTTGAAAAGATAATCGGTCCCGGTAAAGAGATGACCGAGCAGGCTATGAAACAGTTTTGTGAAGAGATGTTGTCAGAACAGGTGGGCACTCCAACTTGGTGTGAGGAGATAAAGTCCAAACCCAAAGCTGACTGGACACCAAATGATGCTTTTCAATATACCAAGGTTTGTCTCATGAAGGAGTAGGGCAGATCTGCTTGAAAAGGCGTTCTATACATCTAACATGTATAGTAATTTTAAATCAAAAATATACAATCAAAAGCAAAACCTTGGGCGGCCTTGCAGGCCCCCAAACCCCCACGCTTTTGAATTTAAAGGCTTGAAAACAAAGGCAAAACCTTGGGCTTTGCCCAAACCCAGCAGGGAGATAATCTCCCTGCACCCATAATAATAAAAATATTTTTTTGTCCAGATTTGGTTTGAATTTACTATAGAAGTTATAAGTTATTTTACATAAGGTACATATTTGGGGTCTTCATTTTTAATATGGTCGATAAACCATTTGGAGAGATATTTTATCAGTGTGGCTGTGGCGTGGGTAATCAGCCCACGGTGGCCAAGGTTGTCACGAAATTTGGCTAGATCCTCTTCAAATTTTGCGTGCATCAGTTTGTGGGCGGCCAAATCGGGATAACCACCCTTTTCCATCAACTCTTCCTCCTCCCTAAAGTGGGAGCTAACATAACTCTCTAAAAATTCGTGGGCCTCTTTCAAACGGGGATAGGTGACACTGGTAGCCTGACTGTCTAGAGCTATTTCCAGCCTGCCAATACGTTCAATTATGTTTTGATGTTGAGAGTCCACGCTCTGGATTCCCAACTCAAACTTTTTACTCCACTCCATAGTTGCTACCTTTTTATAAAACTGTCATAGTTACATGTTGTTACATTTATGATATACAAAAAATCCAAACAATAACAGTAAAAATGTAAATTGTGTTAATTGATTGTTAAATCTTTGTCACAACAAGCAAATAACACTCACCATCTGCTATGGCTTCACTAACCCCATAATTTTCATCTTGTAACGATCGGGGAACATTTTTCAGTGGCTCCCCACCATTTAAACGTACTGTTAAGGTCTGGCCTTTTGCCATCTCCTCTAGTTTTAGTTTTACCCGTACAAAGGTCATGGGGCAGTGTTCACTGGTGATATCTATAAATTCATCGGTTTTCATTGCTGTTGTTTAAGTCTCAATTGTTAACTATGTTGCAAGTTGGACAGCTTTTATTCATATATGGAGTAAGGTTTGTAAAGGTAGAATCCTCCGCGCAAAAACTGGTTAACCCAGGAGATAATCTGACCCCTGGTTCCAGAAGAAATTTAACTATTTTTTGGGCCAGAACTGTCCCTATCAATCCTGGAACCATGGTAGCAAGATCGCTCTTCTTTTTACTGAGAGTGGGTTGGGGGGGAGCGGTGAGCAGACAAAAAGGGCAGGGGGCCTGAAAAAGCAAGCCTGTTGAACCGTGACAGCAAGCAGAAAAAAATGGGATTCCCGTTAGTTGACATGCAGATGATAGTTGTAGCTGTATCGTTGAGTCGTTACTTAAATCAACAACAATGGACCACTGGTTGACCCAGCTTGCAACATTTTCTTTTAGCTTTTGTGGAGAAAAAAGTTTTACATTAATTTCTGGATTACGTAGTTTTGCTTGCTGGTCCATCTCTTTTGCCCTGCTTTTGCTGGTATCAATAACCCCCCACCTGCCAATACCAGCACCAACCCCAAAAAGAAAAAAAGGTAGGCCCATGGAGTTGGCACCAACAAGTCCAACGCTACATTTTGCCAGCTTCTTCTGCCCAATTCCCCCTATTTCAGGTAGGAGGATCTGCCGGGAGTAGCGTTCCATCCATGAGGTCTGGTCTACCATTTACTTAAAATAGTGGTGTGGAGATATAACGTTCAGCAAAATCCGGTAGTATAATCACAAATCTTTTGCCTTGATATTCAGGATTTTGGGCCAAATCAAGTGCCGCTGCAACCGCTGCTCCCGAGGAAATACCACAGGTGATGCCTTCATCTTTAGCCAGTATTCTTGCGGTCTCTATGGCTTTTTGATCACTGACAGTTATAATTTTATCTATCAAATCGATATCTAAGATGGGTGGTATAAATCCCGCACCAATTCCTTGGATCATATGGGGGCCGGGCATATCTCCTGATAGAATAGCTGAATTTGCTGGCTCAACAGCAACAGATATGAGATCGGGCAGGGTTTTTTTGATCTGTTGAGTCACACCAGTTATGGTTCCACCAGTACCGACTCCTGAGATAAATATATCCAGCTTGCCGTCGGTATCGGCTAAAATCTCTTCTGCTGTGGTACGGGCATGGATATCTGGGTTGGCCTGATTGGCAAACTGGCTGGGCATAAAAGAGTTGCTGTTTTGGTGCAAAATCTCTTCTGCCTTATCTATCGCACCTTTCATTCCCGTCAAGGCTGGAGTTAAAACAACTTCTGCACCCAGTAGATGCAACAGTTTACGTCTCTCCAAAGACATGTTGTCCGGCATGGTCAAAATTAACTGATAACCCCTGGCAGCACAGACAAAAGCCAGAGATATACCAGTATTGCCAGAGGTTGCCTCAACTATTTTAGCGCCAGAGGTGATTTTTCCATCTTTTTCAGCTGCCTCAATCATGGCAAGTCCAATACGGTCTTTAACCGACCCCATGGGGTTAAATGATTCCAGCTTTGCCAACAGTTCTACATCATGATCGGCAGCGATTTTATTGAGCCTTACCAGCGGTGTATGACCAATGGTTGCGGTAATGTCGCTATAGATTTTCCCCATGGTATCTCCAGTATTTTTTTTCTCGAATGTTCTTTTAAAAATATTTTATTAACAAAAATTTTGCGCTAAAAAATTAGTTTTGGTCATTTTTTCCACAACCTTGACAATCAGCCCTTCTTTGCAACGGTACTGTTCTGCGTCTTTGTCTGTTGGCATCAACAGTCAACAGTTTATTGCCAAGGCTGGCTCCTTGGGAAGAGAGCAATTTTATCGCCTCAATTGCCATCAACCAGCCAATTTCGCCAACCAAAGGACCTAGCACCCCATCTGAACGGCAACTTGCCTCTTGTCCCTTGGGTGGGCTGTAAAAAATACAGCGCAAACAAGCTGAATGACCGGGTATAACAGTCATTATCTGTCCCCGGTGACCAATTGCAGCACCGTGTATCATGGGTATGCCCATTTCAAGGGCGGCATCATTGGCATGAAAACGGGTTGTGAAGTTGTCTGATCCATCCAAAATAATTGAACAGTTTTTTGCCTGCTTCTTTATTTCGGCGACACTTTGCAGCCGTTTTACTACCCCTTTGATTTTTAAATCCGACCTGTTACTGCCTATATAATTTGCCCCCTGAACCGCCTTGGGCTTACCGATATCATCCATGGTATAGATAATCTGACGGTGCAGGTTGGAAAGCTCAGTTTGGTCGGGATCGACAATAACAACCTTGCCAAGTGCGGACCCTTTTGGGCTTGCTTGCAGTGCCATGATCACACTGCTTCCAAGTCCCCCAGCCCCAATTAATAAGATTTTATTTGGCAAACCTGTTTTGCCTTTTTTTAAATGGAGTATGTGATACGGTTGTAAACCTCACTGGGAACCCCGTTTTTAAAGGCTCTTGTGGTCAAATCTTCTACGGTAATGTTATCCATCATCTCCAATATCTGCTCTTGAAATTCTGCCCACAACGGTCTTATCACCTGTTTGCCAATGGGGCCAACAGCCATATCTGGTGGCAGACCAGACTCGTTGTCTTCATCTTCAACCACCATCACCACCCGTGCTATATCGCCAACACTGATTTTGGCCCGTTCCCGTGCCAACAGATAACCACCACGTGGACCGCGGATTCCTTTGAGAATTCCCGCCTTGACCAACCTTTGCATCACCTGCTCAAGATAACGTTGGGGAACACCCTGTCGGCTGGTGACTTCACGGATCTGCACCGGTTCACCACCAGAA
This sequence comes from Magnetococcales bacterium, assembly GCA_015232405.1. Lineage (GTDB taxonomy): Bacteria > Pseudomonadota > Magnetococcia > Magnetococcales > JADFYX01. The sequence goes on from JADFZS010000105.1 coordinate 14,523, forward strand.
TTATAAGCAATATCTGTAACTGCCTCTATGGCATACAATAATTTTTTTGAAAATTTTAACATGTTATCAACTCTCCCCCCCCCCAACAAAAAATTTGAAGGTAAAAATTAGCTTCCTGTACTACCAAACCCACCATCACGTTGGGTCTTTTCTAGATTAGTAACTATATTCCATTGGCATTGGCTGACTTTTGCCAACACCAGTTGGGCGATTCTCTCACCCCGTTTTATCTCAAATGGCGCATCGCCATGGTTTATCAATATCACTCCTACCTCACCTCGATAGTCAGAGTCGATAGTACCTGGTGAGTTTAGTACTGTGACCCCTTTTTTTAGAGCCAACCCAGAACGAGGTCGCACCTGACCTTCCCAACCTTGGGGAATAGCCATGCTCAAGCCTGTGGGAACAAGCTCTCTTTGACCAGGATTAAGGGTTAATGACTCATTTTGAGAAATAGCTGCCCGTAGATCCATACCTGCAGAACCGGCAGTTTCATATTTTGGCAACTCCAATCCAACCCCATGGGGTAAAATAAGCAGGTTTATTGTTGGTGTCTGGTTAACCATTTTGTTTTACACCGTTTAGTAGGGTTGCAATAGTTTGTATTAGTTTTTCTGCTACCTTATCTTTGGAGAGTAGGGGCCACGGCTCCTCTTTACCACTGTTGTGCAGAAGTGTGACTCTATTTGTGTCAGTAGCAAATCCTGATCCCGGCTCCATTAGATCATTGATCACCAGTAGATCACAGTTTTTACGGGCCATTTTCTCCCGGCCCCGCTCCAATGATTTTCCTGTTTCAGCGGCAAAACCAACGACTACTCCACCACTCTTTTTTGCTGCTAGTGTCGCCAGGATATCCGGGTTGACGGTAAGCTCCATGGTGAGTTTGTCACTGTCGCTATTTTTTTTGATTTTATCGCTTTTTTGTTGCACAGGGCGAAAGTCACCAACTGCAGCGGTTAATATCGCCCCGGAACATCCAGCCTCCCAAGCTGCCATGGATTGATCGTACATCTCTTGGGCAGAGGTGACCGGGTGTAGCTCTGCTCCTGGGGGTGGTTCTAAGTTTATGGGGCCATGGATAAGCACCACCTCGGCCCCGGCATATAGGGCAGCCCTGCATATGCTCAAGCCCATTTTACCCGAGGAGTGGTTACTGATATAGCGCACCGGGTCTAACGCTTCGTGGGTGGGTCCGGCAGTTATCAATATTCTGTGTCCGGCAAGAATTTTTTTGCTCAATGCAGATTGGGCAGCTTCAACAATATGCTCTATGGGGGCAAGGCGACCTTCACCATCTTCACCACATGCCAAAGAGCCACTCTGGGGATCGATAAACTGCACGCCATCCTGTTTTAGTTGTGCCACATTGCGCTGGGTTGCTGGGTTTAGCCACATCCGACTATTCATGGCTGGTGCTACCAATTTTGGACCGTCATAGGCCAGAATTGTTGCCGTGGCTAGATCATCTGCCAATCCCATTGCCATTTTAGCTATCAGGTTTGCTGTTGCCGGAGCGATAACCATCAGGTCGCTTGTTTTGGTCTGGTGGATGTGGTCCATGCCATCAGCCTGTATGGGGGAAAAAAGATCACTGTTAACATGCTCTCCAGAGAGAGCCTGAAAAGATAGCTCAGTGACAAATTCCAAAGCCGATTTTGTGGTCACAACCGAAACCTTTGCCCCATCTTTACGAAAGATACGAATGAGATCACATGCCCGGTATGCTGCTATACCACCACTGACTATTAGGGAAATATTTTTATTTGCCCAAAAATTCACAATAAAAAACCTTATTACCCAGGTTCTACAACAAAATAAAACTGAATTATCCACCAATTTCAGTGTATGTCAAAGATTTTA
>JADFZS010000106.1 GCA_015232405.1 Magnetococcales bacterium
TGCTTTTGTTTTTAAGCCTTTAAATTAAAAAGCGTGGGGGTTTGGGGGCCTGCAAGGCCACCCAAGGTTTTGCTTTTGACTGTATATTTTTGATTTAAAATTACTATATTTAGTATTGTTATTATCACTGACAAATATGCAAGTTTATCACCTTACTCCACTTTCAAACATTAAACCTAGATTAAATCAGGTAAAGAAACATTCAATATAAAAAGGGCCGGCATTTGATTTAAAAAACTGTCTTACGCTGGTGAGGTTTGTGTTGTAGTTGATTTTAAAGTTAGGGCCAACAACAACGTTGGGCGGTGTTAAATCGATATTATCACAGCTATCAGAAACCCGGGTTTGAATACCACCAGCCACCTGATTGGCTATTTCGCCTATGGCATCCCAAACCATATCTTCTTGTTCTTTTTTAAACTCCAAACCCTCTTCACCAAGCATGGCTCCTGCAGCTTGAATGGCTGTGTGTAGTGGTGAAGCGACATGAATGCCACCTGTTAGTCCACCTCTAAATAGAATCACGGCTGTAACTTCGGTATCTGGTGGTGTGTACTCTTCAAAATCAGACCGCTCTACATATGGCCCGACAACTACATCCATATTTAAAAATGCTATAAAGATCTCTTTGACAGATTCAACGATGTGGGCACCAAGCTCATTTTTCAAGATCTTGGTAAAGTCACTTTTGACTCTAACCCCTTTTTTGCTCTCCAAGGCTTTGAGATCGGCTGCATTAAGACTTGTGGTCACCAACTTTTCAAGAATTGGCAAAGTATCCGCATCCAGACCAACAAAAGCTAATCCGACACCATCAGGAAAACCGTTTGCAATTTTTGCCTCGGCCTGGATAAAAACCTGTTTGGTCTCGATATCCTCTTTTATATCTACTAGAAATTCTACCAGACACTTCTTACCGATATAGTGAAACAGCTCACGCAAATTATCATGAGACAGTTTCATTCCGCCAAGACTTACATCCATAGTCCTGCAAACAAACTCTTTGTTATCTGGAAATGAGACTGTGGACTCTGTATCCAGTTCAACCCTGTTGTGTTGACGTTCCCTCATGGTGATACCAACCTTATTTCATGACTCATCTTTAAAAAATCAGCTAATCAATTACCCTATTTGGTATAAATGACCTAAGCCGATAAAAAACCCATTCAAGCATATCTGACCCATTATAGACCTAATTATTTATTTGTACCATAGACTAACTTTGAAACTGCAAAAGCATAGGTAAAATGCGCCTTTTCAGCCCTTGGAAGAGTAAGGTTTAGCTATAATCATAGTTTTTAATTCAAGCTCCATATAGGTTTGGTTTATTTTGTTAGGTTGGTTGAATATGGCTGACCCCAACCATAATAAACTTGGAGTTATGATATTTAGCCACAGGATAAACATTAATTTATTGTTAGTGCAGCAGGCTTATATGGTTAGCAATGGTTGCCATATATGATAATTTATTTGTAAAAAAATTTTTATATCCTTTGACATTTAGATCTTAATAGCAATAATTCTCATTTCATAATAATCAAAAGGTAAAAATATTTGGGAGGGGTAATAATGGTTGAAACATCTTGGACTTTAAAAAGAAAAAACGATCCAAGGGTTAGGATTCTGGCTTTTTGTAGTTATCTGACCATTCTGTGTTTAGTACCTCTGCTGTTTAACACTGATGATGATGAGTATGTAAACTTCCATGCCCGGCAGGGTTTGGTGCTCTGGATTTGGGGAATTATATCTATATTTGCCCTCTATATCCCAGTTGTTGGCTCTTTTTTCTTTAGCCTATCTGTTGTTGTTATCTCCGGCTTTGCCCTGGCGGGAGCGATTTCTGTAATTTTGGGCCGTGCATGGCGACTACCAGTGGTAAGTATGGTTGCCAAGGCTCTTTTATAAGAACATGCCCTTTAACCCAGATTCAGCTGTTGTGCGCACCCACAACTGCTGAATCTAGGTTAAATTAGCATTATAACCCATATTAATTTATGGGTTAGCTAGTTATGGGATCAGAAGATCTAAAGATAAAATATACCGCCCCCATCAAACATAGTGCCGCCCATAGATAGTCCAACTTTAAAGGCTGTTTCATGTAGTACACGGCAAAGGGGGCAAATATAATCAAGGTGATTGCCTCTTGTAGTATCTTTAGCTGTGGCAGGGTCATAACTGTATATCCCACCCTATTTGCTGGTACTTGCAACATATATTCAAACAGTGCTATTCCCCAACTTATCAGTGCGGCATAATACCATGGGCGATCTCCAAGGTGTTTTAAATGGGCATACCAAGCGATGGTCATAAATACGTTTGAAAGAGCAAGCATGAATATAGCTGTTATGGTCGGGGTCATTTTTTTTATCCAATTTGTATGATTGCCTAGTGACAAACTTAGGCGCAACAACACCCCTTTGTGGTTAGGCAAATTAGTTATAAACAAAGGATATTTATAGAGGTTGTTATTGCTAGAAGTCAAAAAAAAATCAGCACAATAACAAATTGTTATTGTGCTGATTTTTAGCTTTGGTTTGGGTAGAGGTTTTTAACTATTGTTTAATCAAAAACCAGTTTGGCAACTTGACTGAACTTTTTCACAAAATGGACGGTAAAACCATCACGAATATAGTCGGGAACCTCTTCATAATCTTTGCGGTTTGCTTCGGGGAGAAACAGCTCTCTTATGCCAACTCTTCGGGCAGCAATTACCTTTTCACGTACACCTCCAATAGCCAACACCTGACCAGTCAATGTTATCTCTCCGGTCATGGCTATCTGTCTTGGTACAACTATGTTTTTACTCATTGATAACAGAGCAGTAGCAATTGCTATACCTGCCGAGGGGCCATCTTTAGGGGTTGCCCCTTCGGGAACATGGATGTGGATCAACTCATCAAACAGCCGTTTTTGTTCACCACCTAGTTTTTTGATGTGGCTTTTTACATGGTTAAAGGCAATTTGCGCCGACTCTTTCATCACCTCGCCGAGCTGTCCTGTCAGGGTGAATCCAGGTTTGCCACCACCGACATTAACCACCTCGATATCCATGGTAACCCCACCTAAGGAGGTCCAAGCCAGACCAGTTACAATGCCAATTCCCTTAAAGGGTTTTTCGTTGCGGTGATCTGGTTTACCCAAGAAATCAACAACCTGATCTTGACCGACCCTGATGGGGGTTTCGGCTTCACCTTCAAGAATTTTAACCGCTGCTTTACGGGCAATTGAGCCAATTTTTTGCTCAAGTCGTCTTACACCAGCCTCTCTTGCATAACCCTCAACTATGGTTCTTAACGACTCTTTGGAAAAACGTAGATGGGAAGCATCCAGACCATTTTTATCCAGCTGTTTTTTAATCAGGTGATTTCTGGCAATTTTCAATTTTTCTTCGGTAATATAACCGGAGAGTCTGATAACCTCCATACGGTCAAGGAGCGGCCTTGGAATGGTGTCGGTCTGGTTGGCGGTACAGATGAATAGAATTTTTGAAAGATCAAAACGGACATCCATATAGTGATCCAAAAACTCAATATTCTGCTCTGGATCGAGAACTTCAAGGAGTGCAGAGGCAGGATCGCCCTGATAGCTAGCCCCTATTTTATCCACCTCATCCAACATAATAATGGGATTGGCTACCTTTTTAAGTCGCAGAGCCTGGAGTATTTTACCCGGCATAGCCCCGACATATGTACGACGGTGTCCTTTAATCTCCGCTTCATCTCGCATGCCACCAACTGAAAAACGGAAAAACTCCCTTTTTACTGCTCTGGCAACTGAGCGACCAATGGATGTTTTGCCAACTCCGGGTGGTCCTACGAGAAGAATAATAGAGCCACCAATCTCCCCTTTGAGAGTACCAACAGCTAAAAACTCCAAAATACGTTCTTTTACATCTTCCAGGCCATCATGGTCACGGTTGAGGATATTTCTTGCCCGTTTTAACTCCAGCTTATCTGTGGAGAATATTCCCCATGGTAGGCTTGTTAGCCAATCGACATAGTTACGGGTAACCCCATATTCTGATGATCCGGTCTCAAGCACAGAGAGTTTATCAAGCTCATCATTGATCTTTTTCTCCACCTCTTCGGTGAGGGTGAGTTTTTTCAACCTATCGCGATATTGATCAACATCTGCGGTACGGTCATCTTTGGTTATGCCAAGCTCTTTTTGAATCTCTCGCAGTTGCTCACGTAGGAAAAATTGCCGTTGGTTATCGGAGATGCTCTCCTCTACCTGACGGGATATTTTATCTTGCAGCTTGACCATCTCCAGCTCTTTTTTGAGAAGAGACAGGACTTTTTCCAAGCGAGTGCGAATATCTAGTGTCTCTAATACCTCTTGCAACTCCTCACGTTTGGAGCTGGTCATGGATGCGACAAAATCTGCCAAGCGGTCCGGCTCACCAAAATTGTGCCGGGAGAGAAACATTTTTACCTGTTCTTGGTAGAGGGAGTCATACTTTAAAATCTCTTTTAAAGTACTTATTACCGCCATGGTATATGGCTTTAGAAGATCCGCATCTTTTTCACTCAACTCCGATGGTTCTTCGTGGTGCACCACATGGGCAACGATGGGAGGGTTGGGAGCGATAATCTCCTTTATCTCAAATCTTGATAATCCCTCTGCCAGAAGTTTTACCTGTTTTTTATCCTCATCGATGGCTGACTCCATTACTCTTGCCACAGTACCGATTTTAAATAATTTTTCGGAGTCAAAAACATCTTTACCATCTTCTGCCTGGCTTAAAACAATGCCAAACATTTTTCCTGGCGTATCTAGAGCTTTGCGAATTATTTCATAATATGGTGAGCCATCAACCTGTATTGGTGTAAGCATACCTGGGAAAAAAGGTCGTCCGCCAAGGGGATAAATCACCAACTCGTTGGGAAGTACTTTTGAAAGCTCTATGGGCAGGGTCTCGGCCTGACTCTCTTCAGACTCTGCCTCGACCTGCTCTTCTTCGTCAAGATTAACGGCCTCTTCTACTTCTTCGGATGTTTCAGAGGTCTCTTTTTCTTCTTGATCTTTATTTTTTTTGGACATTATGTTCTTTCCATTAACAAACTTAACATCAAAAGGTGCGAACTCCAAATGAACATGTTTGGAGCTTGGTTATCATATAATAATGTGGTTTATGGTCTTATTTAATTGGCAATTTGGTCGATCCAGCCTAGTTGTACCGGACATATCCCCATCACCTGTTAAGTAACAAGAATTCCCTATGCTACTTTAGCACAAGGCAGATCAAAAGCTATTATTCAATAAACAAAAACCAACAACCGCTGCTTCCAGGATTATATGGTGGTAATAGGGGTGTTATGCAAGAACTAAATATTCAAAAAACATAAATAAAACCCTGTTTTTAGTGTAGGGTTAATGATTATTCATTACTACAGCCACCTTTTCCATTGGGTGTAAAAGATTGTCCACAACCACAAGTGCTTGAAGCATTTGGGTTTTTAATGACAAATTGTGAGCCATTCAAATCTTCTACATAGTCCACCTCAGAACCTGCAAGATGCCCCATGGACATGGTATCAATTAGTACCTTTACATCTTCGGCTTCAATAATTGTGTCGTTATCCTCCTGTTTTTCATCGAAGGTAAAACCATATTGAAAACCAGAACAGCCCCCACCGGAGACAAAAATTCTCAACTTGAGATCCGGGTTGTTCTCTTCAGCAAAAAGATTGGATAGTTTTTTAACTGCATTGTTGGTCAATGTAACTGACATGGCGTCTCTACTCCTAAATATTGCGACTCAATATACCTTACTTATTCGGACTAATACTTGCTATATGTGGTTCCCTTTCGCTATTTTCAATAGGAAAAAATTTTTTATCAACAGCAGTTAGATAAGATGTTTATATCAGGCAACCATATTTAACATCATGATATAAAAAGATATATCCACAGATATACATTATATCAACAGCTGTTCACAAATTTCTAACAATTACTTTGTTTGTCTAGTGTTAAACGATAACAATCCTGTTGCAAGGAATAACAAGTGTGATTTATGCAAATTTTGTCTCTAAATTTTCATGGTTGTTCATATGAGCGTCTCAACACTATATAATATTTTAACTCGACGCTTAACCAGCCAAAGCCTTAAGCAGAACTACTGGGCAGCGGGTGATATTGGCAAAAACCTGATCAATTTACGGGGGGAAAAGGCGAAACACTTCAGAGGGTTGGCAATTAAAGATCAACTTGATTATTTAAGCAACTCCATCACCCCTATAAAAGGGGATAGTGAAAACAGGGCCAGATTGGCAATTAACTGGCTAGCAACTGCACAAAAAGCCACTACAGACAGTGGGGTATCTTTGGGCTATTTTTTAAACAGCAACAAAGAGATGGGCTTTAAAGAGTCCTATCCAGAAACCACGGGCTACATTATTCAATCTTTTTGTGAATATTCTCAGCAATACCACGCCAATGATTATTTAAAACAGGCCATAGCCATGGCTGAATGGGAGGGTCAGGTTCAAATGGCCTCTGGTGCTGTACAGGGTGGTGCTTTATGTGAAAAAGAGAAACAGCAACCAGCAGTATTCAACACTGGCATGGTATTACAGGGTTTAAGTACCCTTCTGAGCCATAACAGAGATGAAGCGATATTACACTCCGCGCAAAAAGCGGCAGATTTTCTGCTGGGAGATATTGGTGATGATGGTCATTTTCAGACCCATGGGGCGTTTGTCTCAAGGAGTAAAATAAAAACCTATAATGTTCTATGTGGTTGGGCATTATTTAAATTTGGTGAGCTGATAGGGGATAACAGATATATACAGGCTGCCAATAAAAATGCTGAGGCAGCATTGGGACAACAACAAGATAACGGTTGGTTTGCCAACAACGACCTAAGCAAGGAGAAATATCCTTTAACCCACACAATTGGTTACACCTTGCAGGGGCTTTTGGAAGTGGGTGTATTGGCAGATCGAGAGGATTTTATCAAGGCAGTAGAGGTTGCCATGGAGCCGATAGTTGGAAACATCGGTAAAACGGGTTTTCTTGCTGGCAGGTTTTTTAGTGACTGGAAACCAGCAAGTTTAAGCTCGTGTTTAACAGGCAGCGCACAGATTGCCATAGTGGCTTTTCGTCTGTTTGAAATAACGGGAAAAAATACCTACTTAGAGGCTGGCAATCGATTAATCAACTACCTTAAAGCTCTACAACAGACCCAAAGCAGCGATCCCAATATCATAGGGGCTTTGGCAGGTTCATTTCCCATTATTCTTGGTAGCTACATGCGGGGCGGATATCCCAACTGGGCGACGAAATATCTGTTAGATGGGTTGATGCTGCAAGATAAACTGATTAAAGGTGGTGCATAAAATAAAAGCAAAAGCAAAAAAATGTTTTTATTATCAGGGGTCCAGGGGGATTATCTCACTGGTGGGTTTGGGCAACGCCCAAGGTTTTGCCTTTGTTTTTTAAGCCTTTTTTTAAAAAGCATGGGGGTTTGGGGGCCTGCAAGGCCTCCCAAGGTTTTGCCTTTGTTTTCAAGTCTTTACATTAAATAAATGAGAATTTGGAGCCTGAAAGACCAAACCAAGGTTTAGCTTTAGATTGTATATTTTTAATTTAAAATCACTATAAACCAGCTAAGCCCTAAGGACAACTTACCTTCTAACATCCTGTTTTGTCTCTGAGTTCCAGTAGAACCCCTCCTCTTCCCTTCCTGGTCTTTTAGCGGTTAGTTCTATGTCGATTGATCCTGGTTTTGGTAGGCTTTTTCCATCTATTGTTCCCCAAATCTGCAACTCTTTAGCTGATAGACGAACAGGATTGATTTTGAAACTATCAAGATTATAAACTACGCCACGGACCAAAAATTTATCAAAATTCAGGATATCACCCATCTGAGCAGCCTTGCCTGCGTAGGCCATTATCTGCCTCACCAGCTTGGTTTCATCGGGTATTTTTGCCGGATCTTCAATTCTTACTTTTTCCCCATTTATTGAAATATCATACTGGCGAAATTTAGGCTGCTCCAGCCAAATATTTAATTTTTCTGTCCGAATTTGCTTTGTGTATATTTGATTTATTTCAAAATTACCAACCTTCTGTTCTCCACTGGCTTCAAAAGATTCATACCCCAGGGGGAATATATCCATTTTAGTTCTTAGCTCATACCACTCAGGGCCGGAAAAGGGAAAATTTTGTAGATTGAATTTGCCGGTTTTTATCTTCCATATTTTATTTAGACTAACAGTTGCTTCCACATCCTCAATATGCCCTGCTGGAATATCTGCACTTTTAAATTTAAGATCCAACCCTTTTCTGCTTAAATTGATAACACAATCTGTTAGTACCATATGTTGAATTGGCAGTTTATTGGAGAGGCCATGTAACAGCCCTGAGCTTTCCGACATCAAGTCAAATATCCGCCTTGGATCACCATCGGCAAAGGTGATTATCAACTGCCCTGTAAGTGGGTTTAGTGTAAAGACATTAACAATGCCATTGATTTTTAGATCTGGGAGGTCAAGAGATATATGTCTTGAAAGTAGTACCTGCTTGTCTATTCTCTCTTCGGCTTGTGATGGTGTTATCACTAGCAATATATGGAGCATCAATATCGCTAACAACACCACACTGGACCTGAATATACTCAAAAAAATCACGGTAGTTTCCTTAACACGTTCTTACTATTTTTTGCAGCCAACAATTAATTCTCTAAACACAGCTATCTAGCGCACCAACATAAACAGCCTTTCATCGCCACGTTGAATATTTATCAGCATCTGCCTTCTATCTTTGGAAACAGCACTTTTCAACTCTTCAAAACTGCTCACCCGTATGCGGTTAACTGAGAGAATGATATCTTTTTCTCGTAAACCAGCCTGCCAGGCAAGTGAGCTATATTTTACACTCATAACCTTCACACCATCATTCTTTTTCTTACCCGTGGCACTCTCCAGGACCGACCCTGTAAATCGTCTATCGATCTCATGACCGCTAACTCGCTCTCGGGTAGGCTCTTTAACAATAACAGTTACTTTTTTACGTTTACCGTTACGGATATAAACCAATGAGACCTTTTCGCCAATTCGTGAAAGACCTATAACATTGCGCAGATCAGCAGAATCGGTAATTTTGCGATTGTTGGCTTGGATGATAATATCCCCGGCTGTAAGACCAGCTTTATCGGCTGCTGAACCAGCTACAGCCCTGGTGATAACCGCACCCTCGCGAATTCTCAAACCAAATGCCGCTGCCAGTTCTGCTGTGAGATCCTGGGCGCGCACTCCCAACAGGCCACGGCGTACTTCACCATACTCCACCAATTGGGACATGATGGATTGGGCCATTTTAACGGGAATGGCAAATCCTATCCCGACATTACCACCTCCACGGGCCAGAATTGCGGTGTTGATTCCAATTAACTCACCACGCAAATTAACCAAAGCTCCCCCTGAGTTACCGGGGTTGATGGAGGCATCTGTCTGGATAAAATCTTCGTATCCCTCAAGCCCTAGACCTTTACGACCCAAGGCACTGATAATGCCCGATGTAACTGTTTGCCCCAAACCAAATGGATTACCAATAGCCACGGCAAAATCACCAACCCGTAATAAATTGGAGTTACCCATGGGTATGGCTGTTAAACCGCTATGGTTTATCAACCTGATAACACCGACATCTGTTTCAGGATCTACCCCAACTATTTTTGCCCTGACCGCCCTACCGTCGTGAAGTGTAACAGTAATTTTATCGGCCTTTTTGATGACATGATAGTTGGTTATGACCAAACCCTGTTTGGCATCGACAATAACACCAGAACCGAGGCTTTTGTTCTCCCTGAACTTCTGTTGTTTTCTATCTCTATTATAGTCAAAAAACCGCTTGAAAAATGGGTCACTCATCAAGGGGTTCTCTTGCACTTTTATCCGGCTTGAGGTAGCGATGTTTACAACAGCTGGGATGGCCTTTTCAACCATATCAGCCAAACTTGGCAGAGCCTTACCATCCAAGGCAACAGGTAGTGCTGCTTGACCATTTGGAGCCAAGGGGAGTAGTGAAAGACAAAACAGTGAAAAAGCAAATCCGCTTATTAAAAAACAGCGTTTTTTAAACATGCTAAAACAGGACATACAATTAATCCTTGAATAGTGGTGCAACCATACCTGTTGCACGATAATTTAGATAGTCAGACAGTACCAAACTATGATCAAAAGCCAGTTGTTTTGGCAGATTGTCAACTTGTACAATTTGACAATCTTTAGCATCATCACCAGCAACAGGTTTGCCATGTGCCTGGGCAATATATACCGCTGTGGCAGTGTGAAACCTAGGGTCACGTTTAGGGTTGGAATATAGACCCAAAAGAGCGATAAGATCCACTTCAAGCCCTGTCTCCTCCTGAGCCTCTCTTCTGGCCCCCTCTTCCACTCGCTCGCCGATATCGATAAACCCACCAGGAACCGCAAAGCCAAATGGAGGGTTTTGTCGCTCTATTAAAACAATAGGTCGCCCAGGATAATCCATAAGCTCAATTATAACATCAGCAGATAAGTTGGGTGTTTTAAGCTCTCGCATAACAGCCTCTTTTATTTAGTTTTTAGTAAAACCAGCCACAGCAAATATATCTTTAAAAGCAGACTCAAACCTCTCTTCCAACTGGTGGCGGGATATATCGACACCCAACTCCCAGAGGGAGGTAACCGACCGCCCCTGCAAGCCACAAGGGATAATACCGGAAAAATGGTTCATATCAGGGTTGCGATTAAGGCTAATACCATGGTAGGCGACCCCACGGCTAATACGTACCCCAAGGGCAGCTATCTTTGCCCCATCAACCCATACACCGGGATTTTCACGTTCAACAACTCCCTTTATCCCAAGCCCCTGCAATGTGTTTATAACCGTCTTCTCCAACTTATCAACATGGGCACGAACTGCCCTGGGGTTGGGTCTTAAATCACAAACCACATAGGCCACCATCTGTCCGGGACCGTGGTAGGTAACCCTACCACCCCGGTCGCTATTGACAACAGGAATATCTCTTTGCAATATCTCCGACTGTTTACCGGACCGACCCAATGTATATACAGGTGGGTGTTCAACCATAAGCAGCAAATTGCCAGCTTCACCTGCTACTATTTGAGCAACCCTTTTTTTTTGTATCTCCCAAGATTCTAGATAGTCTATCTGCGCAAAACAAATTTTTTCAAAATTTACCAATAATTACTCCCTCTAATCATGTTAATCACCCATTTATTGTGATAATCTAAAAGAATTGGGGTAGCCTTACCATCGTATACCAGCCCAGATATTTATTGAAACAGATTGCAATGCAACCAGTTATACAAGAGGAAAAAACCGGGTGTGCCATCGCCTCTGCTGCAAACATAGCGGGGATATCTTACAGCGAGGCAAAAAAAGTTGCCAATAGTTTAGGTATCTATGCTGAAGATTCTGCCCTATGGTCCCAAACCACCTATATATGCCGTATTTTAAACAGATTAAAGTATAATGTAAACAACAGCCAAACCCCCTTCACAACCTGGAAAGCACTACCGGACTGCGCTCTATTGGCGATAAAATGGCATATGGAAAATAACCGCCCCTTCTGGCACTGGGTGGTTTTTGTCCGTAAAGAGGGTGTAGAGTATGTTTTGGACTCAAAAAAATCCCTTAAAAGCAACATTAGAAAAGATTTTGGTCGTATAAAACCAAAATGGTATATGGAAGTAACCAGCAATTGAGCATACCCCCAATAAACAATAGATTAAGTGATTATTATTATGACCTTGACCCGAACCGCATAGCCCAGAGGCCCGTGGAGCCACGTGATGCTGCCCGGTTACTTGTGAGCAAAAAAAATGGGGTTACAGATCTTTTATACCGGGATATTATCGATATACTAGAGCCGGGTGATCTACTTATTTTAAATGATACCAAGGTTATACCTGCTCGCCTGAAAGGTTACCGGAAAAGCGGTGGCAGAAATGAGGTGTTTCTCTCCCGTCCTTTAGCTGGTAAAAATGAGTGGGAGGCGTTGGTTGCCAGCAACAAACGGATAAAAAACGGACTGCAGGTTTTTTTTACCGAGGGGTTTAGCGCAACCGTATTGGCAAGAACCCAACACGGGTTTCAGGTGCGGTTGGATGCTGCTGATGGTGATGTGGAAAAAGCCATAAATACCCACGGTCAGATGCCCCTTCCCCCATATATTGTTGGCTCCGATAAAGAGGAGGACAAAGAGCGATACCAGACTGTGTTTGCCAAAAACAGAGGTGCTCTTGCTGCCCCCACAGCCGGACTACACTTTACCCCGGAGCTTTTGCAAAAATTGCAGCAAAAAGGGGTGAAAACAGCCACAATAACCCTCCATGTTGGTATTGGTACTTTTCAACCCATAAGAGAAGAAGATTTAGCAAAACATGTGATGCACCATGAGTGGTGCTCTCTCTCTTATGAGACCGCCCAACTGATAAAACAGACAAAAAAGGATAATCGACGGGTGGTTGCGGTGGGGACCACCGTTACCAGAACCCTGGAGAGTGCAGCTTTAAAAACCGGTATGGTAGAACCTTTTGTCGGCGAGACAAATCTGTTCATACTACCGGGATTTAAATTTCAGGTGGTGGACCTCCTTTTAACCAATTTTCACCTGCCTGAGTCCACCCTTTTGATGTTGGTTGCGGCATTTATTGGTAAAACGCGGCTAGACCGGGATTATCGCTATGCTATAGAATCCGGTTTTCGGTTTTACTCCTATGGTGATTCATCCCTACTCTACCCGGAATAGCTATGGTTAAGCGGTTTCATTTTGAACATACCCACACAGACCCCAGTGGTGCACGTCGAGGACGGTTTACAACTCCCCACGGCACTGTTGAAACTCCGATATTCATGCCGGTGGGCACTGCAGCAACTGTAAAAGCCATGACCACAGGTGAGCTAACGGATATTGGTGCTCAGATTATCCTTGCCAACACCTATCACCTATTTTTGCGCCCTGGTCACCAACTGGTAAAAAAAATGGGGGGTGTACACAACTTTATGAACTGGTCCGGCCCGGTATTAACCGACTCTGGTGGCTATCAGGTGTTCAGCTTGGGAGATCTACGCACAATCAGTGAAAAAGGGGTGGAATTTCGCTCCCATATAGATGGCTCCAAACGTTTTTTAAGCCCGGAAATAGCTGTTGAAATTCAAGAGGCACTAGGGGCAGACATTATAATGCAGCTGGATGAGTGCCCACCTCACCCTGCCGAAAGAGAGTATCTTAAACGCTCCTTGGAGCTATCGTTACGCTGGGGCAAACGTTGTAAAGATGCCCGTAATAAAGAGCCGGACGGTAGTGCTCTGTTCGGTATTATGCAAGGAGGTATGTTTGAGGATCTGCGGCGTATCTCTGCTGCTGGTATAGTAGAAGAAGGTTATGACGGTTATGCCATGGGTGGGTTGTCAGTAGGCGAACCCAAAGAAAAAATGGTGGAGGTTTTATCATATGCTCCCGACCTGCTGCCAACTGATAAACCCCGCTATTTAATGGGTGTAGGACGACCGGAAGATCTGGTTATGGCGGTGGAGTCCGGGGTTGATATGTTTGATTGTGTCATGCCCACTCGTAACGCAAGAAACGGTCAACTGTTTAACCGTAGAGGTGCATTTAACATAAAAAGGTTAGAGAACAGAGAGTCCGACAGCCCCATAGATCCCCACTGCGGTTGTGAAACCTGCAAAAATTACAGCCGGGCCTATCTGCGTCATCTTTATATAAGCAAAGAGATTTTAGGACACAGATTGATGACCCAACACAATCTCTATTTCTATTTGGATTTAATGAGCAACTTAAGAGCAGCCATAGAGCAAAACCAGTTTGCCAACTTTAAAAAAAGTTTTTACCAAGCCCAGGCTGGTGAAGGTAGTGGAGAGTGGATATTGCCCCAAATGTCTACAAACATGGGCAAAATAGAATAAATATAAAAAAAGCTTGAAATTAGAATTTTGCCACTTGCCAACTGTTACCAAGATACATATCTAAATAGTTAATCCTCTTACTTGCTTCACACCATTAAATGTCAGATAATGGTGTGTTGTTACTGTTTTTTTAAATATTGGTTTAATTACCCATAATGTTTGGAGTTTATAAAGTATGTTCGATATAATTAGTGTCGCCCACGCCGAGGCACCTGCAGGTGGCGCAGCCATGGGTAATATCATATTCATGGTTCTGCTATTTGCAATCTTCTATTTTTTACTGATTCGTCCCCAACAAAAACAGCAAAAAGCCCACAAAGAGATGGTTGAAAATCTCAAACGTGGAGACTCTGTTGTTACCAATGGCGGATTGATGGGTAAAATCCATAAGGTAGAGGAAGATAACGTCACTCTTGAGATTGGTGAAGTTGAGGTTGGCAACAAATCATTCCGCCCAATGCGAGTTAAATTCAAGCGCAACAGTGTTGCCTCTGTTACGGTTAAATCTGAAGCAACAGAAAAACCCGAAGAAAAAGAGTAACAGCAAAAAAAGCTTTATATTTCTTAACCCTGTCTATTTAGTAGTTACTACCACTCTTTTTAAAACCAAGAGGGGCGGGTGGTGTACTTAAATATCGTGGTTAAAAGTTCTCCCTATTTGATTTAAGTCAGGTACGCTATGCAGCAACAGCCCATTTGGAAACCGATTATCATCCTGTTGGTTACATTGATTACCCTTCTCTACTCCATGCCGAGTATTCTTGGTGGCGCTCCTCCTTGGTATCCAAAATGGCTGCCCCATCAGGTGATATCTCGGGGATTGGATCTGCAAGGCGGTCTCTATCTTCTGATGCAGGTTGAGACCGATAAAGCTGTTGAGCAATCTGCTGAAAATCTTGTTGATGATGTCAGGGGGATCATGCGCACTGAACGGCTCCGTTATCGTGGCATAACCCGTAGTGGGATGGATTCTGCCACCCTGCAACTATCCAACCGTTCCGAGCCGGAAAAAATACGTGAACTTTTCAAAAAAGAGCTACCACGGGTAGAAATCAGTGAAGATGCCACTGGTAAAATTTGGAAACTCTCTTTAAGTCTACTGGATATCGAAGAGATCAGAAAATTTGCCGTTGAGCAATCCATTGAGACCATCCGTTCACGAATCGATCAATTTGGTGTTTCAGAACCCACCATCCAAAGACAGGGTAAAGAGCGTATCTTGATACAGCTACCCGGCCTTGAAGATCCTGTCCGAGCCAAAAATATCATCGGCAAGACTGCCCGCTTGGAATTTAAAATGGTCGATGAAAAGGGCAACCTAAACGCAGCTTTGGCTGGCCGGGTTACCCCTGGAAATATCCTTCTTTATGGTCAAGAGCGGGACCGGGGTACAGGTAAAATGACCCGCCAACCATACCTGTTGAAAAAAAGAACTGTATTGGCAGGAGATCTACTTACCGATGCCCGTGTTAACATTGACCCCCAACAAAACGAACCATTTGTATTGGTTACATTCAACCGTTTAGGGGCAAGAAAGTTTTCTCAATTAACTGGAGAGACTGTGGGCCAAAGAATGGCAATCGTCCTGGATGATACGGTCTATTCTGCCCCGGTTATCAGAGAAAAAATTGCTGGTGGCAGAGCGCAAATTACTGGTAACTTTACCCCTGAAGATGCCCATGATCTTGCCATTGTTCTACGGGCTGGTGCACTACCTGCTCCAGTAACATTTATTGAAGAACGTACTGTTGGCCCCACCCTGGGCCAAGACTCAGTTGATCAAGGACTTGCCTCTATCCTAATTGGTGCTGCTTTGGTGCTGGTCTTTATGCTTATCTACTATAAAGGTTTCGGTCTGTTAGCCAACCTTGCAGTTATAGTAAATGTGCTTATTTTGATGGCAGTCTTAACCGGGTTGCAGGCAACCCTTACCCTACCCGGTATCGCTGGTGCGGTGCTGTTGCTGGGTATGGCGGTAGATGCCAACGTGCTTATTTTTGAGCGTATACGTGAAGAGTTACGCCTGGGTAAAACCCCCATGGCTGCGATTGATCATGGCTATGCAAAAGCCTTTTCAACCATCGTTGATGCCAACATCACAACATTGATTACCGCTATTGTACTTTATCAATTTGGTACAGGTCCGGTAAAAGGCTTTGCCGTTACTCTCTCAATTGGTCTGATAGCCTCCATGTTCACGGCCATTTTCTTGACCAGAGTTGTGCTGTCTATGTATGTCAGTGGTCGTCGTTTGAAGAGTCTGAGTATTTAGACTTAAGATTAGAAGGAAGAATAGCTCCATGGAAATAATCACAACCAAAAGCAACATCAACTTTATCGGTCAACGTAAAATAGCCTATGTGCTATCAGTACTTATGATAGTTGGCAGCTTAGCTTCCCTCC
>JADFZS010000107.1 GCA_015232405.1 Magnetococcales bacterium
CCATGCAAAGGAATTGGTCAAGGCAAGAGAACGACTGAACCTTGTAATTGCCACGGTATCGCTCAACGCACTGACGGAATGTGTGCATTGGTAGATGTTCGATCACCTGGGAAAATATCGTTTTGCCTGTATTCATCAACCATGGCTCCCATGAAAATATAGGAGAATGGCTGAAACCGTAGGGGCAGTTCAAATCGATAACAGAGAAAATTGCGAAATTTTAGTGTGATGTTAGTGTGTTACGCACTGACAATGTACAAACAACCGGACACTACTGACCCCAAATAGTGAGTTTATCAAATGGGCTGCCTTATGTTTGGTACTTAGTTGTGTGCTGGTTGTTCAATACAGTTTTGGCTCAAAGCCAAAGGCATCAAAAGATGATTTTAAGAGCGGTGGCGTTGAAGAGATTCATCTTACAAGTTTAAAATCCAACAAACCTTTGGAGTTCTATCAGGAAACTCTCAAACGTCCAATATTTTCTCAAACTCGTAGACCCATAGCCCAAAAAAACAGTACTGCTGTAGAACCAATAAAACCCAAAGTTACCCCAACAACTTCAGATACACCGCCCAAGGTAACCCTGCTTGGTGTGATGTTTTATAACAGCTTTATGAAGGCTTTAATTTGCAAAGAGAACTGTAGCAGCCCAGAGTGGGTTTCAACCAGTGATAAAATTGATGAATGGGCAGTAACAAAAGTTATGCCCACCAGTGTAGTCTTGAACAATGGAAAACAAGAAGAGGTTATATTGTTGACCAAGGGTAATGCAACGCCCCCTCCTGCTACACAAGCAATAAAAACTGACAAAAAAAAGAGCGTAAAAAAGAGAAGAAAGGCATACAAGAGGAAGGCAAACAAGAGAAACAAAAGGTATAGAAAAGGCAGAAACTACAAAAGAAAACATACCAGCAATAAGCGAGCAAGGAATAAGAAATAATAATGCTTCACACTAGAACTGTCACAGTTTCACACCTAATAATCAAAGCTCTTAGCACTCTTTTTCTGCTCTGGATGGTTGCAGGATGCACATGGGTTTCGCCAAACGCGGCTCGTCATAAAGATGCCAAAAACAATCAGCAAATTCAGAAGAGCACAGCAGAAATTGACCCTGAGAAAACCAGTATAGATCCAGTACAGACATCTGATTTAAAAGGTGTAGTTGAAAGCAAAAAAGAGCCTTCACCAATTACCATATTGAGAACCAATCAATCAGCAGATGATGAAGACAACAAAAACCATCAGGCTAAAAAAATAGAGAGAACCACTATCCATTATGGCACAGGTGAATTTTATAAAGGTACTGTTATTTCACCACCAAAAGGCAAACTGCCCAAGGGTCAAGTAACTTTAAATTTTGTTGATACCGATATCAAAGAGGTGGTGCGGACTATCTTTTCTGAAGTATTGAATGTTAATTATTTGATCGATAAAAATGTAAACGGCAAAATTACAATTAGAACCAGCGGTCCTGTTGGTGCCGATGTTCTACTAACCGTATTGGAGGAGACCCTACGCATAAAGGGATTTATAATTTTAAAGCCCGATGAGAGCGGTTTTTATAAAATATTGCCGATAAAACAAGCGATCCTTAGCAATACAAAGCTCTACTCCAAAGGTAAGAACAGCAACAAGGTTGGCTATAGTTTTCAAATTGTACCTCTGCGCTATATATCTGTAGATGAAATCAAAAAAATCCTTACACCAATTAGCCCAAAAGGGAGCATAGTACATGGGGATCAATACAGAAACATACTGATATTGGGTGGGACCCCCATTGAGCTATCATCTCTAATGGAGTCAATTGAACTTTTTGATGTGGATTGGATGAGAGGGATGTCAGTTGGCTTTTTTAAAGCTGAGTATGTGGACATTAAACTATTGATCAAAGAGCTAAAAAATCTGTTTAAGCTAGATGGTGGAAGCCCCATGGCACAGATGGTACGGTTGATACCAGTTGACCGCATAAATGGTGTGCTGGCAGTTACAACCCAACCTGAATATCTGGAACAGATAGACACCTGGATTAAACGCCTTGATCAAACAACAGATAGCGATCAACAAAGGCTGTTTGTCTATCATGTGCAAAATGGCAGGGCTGATAAACTGGCAGAAACATTACGAGATATTTTTTCAACATCAAGCAAAAAAAAGCCCAGTGTTGGTTTTGCACCGGGTAAAAAATCTGTAACTATCGGTGCTAAAAATGGCAAGCAGCCCACAAAAGATGGTGGTCTTGATGTTGGTCAAAATGAAAAAATCAAAATTATAGCAAGCAACTCCAACAACTCATTGTTAATATTATGCACCAGCAAGCTCTATCGTATAGTAGAATCTGCCTTGCATAAACTGGATATCATGCCACAGCAGGTGCTTATCGAGGCCACAATTGCCGAAGTAACACTAAATAAGGAGTTAAGCTACGGTCTGCAATGGTTTTTGAAAAAGGGTGATTTCAGCATGGTACAAAGTGAAACCACCTCTGGGGATGTGGCATCAGCCTTCCCCGGCTTCTCATTTTTAGCAGGTGGAACAAACATTACCACAGTATTAAATGCACTGGAGTCTGTTACCGATTTAAAGGTTATATCTTCGCCACAGGTTTTGGTGTTGGATAATCAGGAGGCGGTATTAAGTGTTGGTGATCAAGTACCCGTAGTCACAAAATCAGCCCAGGATGTATCCGGTACAACCACCTCTACCATTGTAAGTTCTGTTTCATACAGAAATACAGGTACAATATTAACGGTCAAACCCCAGGTCAATGCCAGTGGTATGGTGCTCATGGAGATAACCCAAGAGGTTAGCGATGTAAGTGCGACCACAGTTTCCGGTATTGACTCCCCTACTATTCAGCAGAGAAAAATATCCTCCACCATTGTGGTACAGAGTGGAGAGACTATAGCCCTGGGAGGGTTGATCAAGGATAAAAATAATGTGGTGGAGTCAGGTATTCCGCTGTTGCATAAAATTCCATATGTGGGTGGAATATTTGGTGGTAACGATAAAGAGAATGAGCGTACCGAGTTGTTGATATTGATAACCCCTCGGGTGGTTTCATCAATTGATGATGTGCGCAATGTAACCCAAGAGTTAAGAGATAAATTAAGAACCATAGTTCCTCTTCATAAAAAAATAGAGAAAACTAGTGCAACACCCAAAAAAACGAACAAAAAATAGCGGTTTTGCCCTGGTTACTGTTTTGTGGGAAGTGGTTATCCTTTCCATTATTGTGTTGGCATTTTCCGCAGATACCAGAACGGAAACAACCATGGTGCGTAACACCATAGAGCTGGCTCAGGCCAAAGCGCGGGCGCAGGGGGGTATTAATCTAGCTATATATGGACTGTTAGATCCTAACCCAGAGACAAAATGGCAACCAGACATGGAACCCCATGATGTACTGATAGACGGGCAGATGGTTACCATAACCGTACAAGATGAAGGGGGAAAATTTGATCTTAACAGTGCACCAAAAGAGATTTTAGAAAAACTTTTCGCCCCCTTTTATGAAGAACTTGAGATAGACATATCATTGGCAGATGCCGTGATGGATTGGCGTGATTATGATGATCTCAAGGAGTTAAATGGAGCAGAAAAAACAGACTATCTTGAGGCTGGTCTAGAGTATAGAGCAAAAAACGCCCCCTTTGATAGTATTGATGAGTTACGTCTGGTTTTGGGTGTAACAGATGAAATTTTTACCATGGTTCAACCAGCAATAACTGTTTATTCCCAACAACCAGAACCGGACCAAAACACAGCGTCAGAACTGGTATTGAGCATGATGCTGGATATGGATGATATTGCACTGGAAGAGATTATCAACCAAAGAGATATTAGTGCAGAAAATGGTGATACTTTTATGCATTCTATTGTTAACGTATTCACCATTCAAGCAACAGCACAAAATGAGTTCGGCCCCCAATTTATCCAAAGGGCTGTTGTGCACCTTACTGGTAATTTAGATCAACCCTATAAGATATATGAAATAGGCCGTGGAAAGAATACTGAGGCAGAAGATGAGGAGGTTGATTTTTCTGAAGAGGTGGAGATGGAAGAGGAATAATATTGCTGTTCAACATAAAAAAGCTTTTACTACCAGAGACATAGATGGCCTATATCTCCAGTAGCAGAAGCCTATTTCAAGAGTGGTAGACCAATACCCTTTTTTCCAACATATCATCCATGGCGTAGCGTATCCCTTCCCTACCAAGGCCGGAATCTTTAACCCCACCATAAGGCATACTGTCTACCCGGAATGAGGGGACATCGTTATGGATTACACCACCCACCTCAATAGCGTCAAAACCCTGCATAACAGTGGAAAAATCGTTGGTAAAAAGACCGCACTGCAGGCCAAATTTTGATTCGTTTACCCTTGCAAAAGCATCGCTCATATCATCAACTGCGGTTAAAGTAACCACCGGGCCAAACGCCTCCTCTGATGATATTCGAGATCTGGAGTCCACCTCTTCCAAGATGGTGGCAGCCAGGCTATTTCCCTGACCCACATCAGCAACAGTATTACCGGTAATAACCTCAGCACCCTGTACAACCGCCTCTTGAATCCAGTCCAACAGTCGTTTACGGTTATTGCTATCGATCATCGGTCCCAGAGTTGTTTTGGGGTCAAGGGGATCACCGGAAACAAGGGCTTCTGCCGCTTTTTTAAATCTCGCCCGAAACTCTCCCATAATCTCTTGATGAAGAAAAATACGCTGCACGGATATACAAACCTGTCCACATTGATAAAAAGCCCCAAGCACCGATCTTGCTATCAACCAGTCCCAATCTTTCACATCTTTATCAACTATCAGACCAGCGTTGCCACCCAACTCCAACAGAACTCTTTTTCTACCAGCATCCCGCTTCATCTGCCAGCCGATCTCAGGAGAGCCGGTAAAGCTCAATAGATTGATGCGGTCATCCTCAACCAACATCTGCCCAGCCTGTCTATCGCAAGGCAGGACAGAAAATGCACCTTTAGGCCAGCCAGAATCTTGCACAATCTCAGCCAACATCAAAGCTGTAAGGGGAGTTTTGGAGGCTGGTTTTAAAATTACCGGGCAACCAGTTGCAATGGCTGGGGCGATCTTGTGAATTGCTAAATTTAGAGGAAAATTAAAAGGGGCAATTGCCGAGACCACACCAACGGGATATTTACGTACCAAAGCCCTGCGCCCTGCCCCCATTGGGTTGACACCAAGATCAAACGCCTCACCCTGAATACGGGTCGCCTCGCCCACTGCAATGTCAAAAGTTGCAACAGCTCTTGCTAGCTCCAAACGTGACTCAGCTAGTGTTTTACCGTTTTCCTGACTTAGAACCCGTGCAAACTCCTCGGAACGTTTTGCCATACCATCACGAATAAAAGCCAAGGCATCGGCTCGTTGATACGGCTCCATTTTGGCAGCCTCTTTCATGGAGGCAACTGCAGCATCAAGAGCAATATTTATCTCATGGGTTCCACACTGGGCAACACTATCAACCAACTCACCGTTGTACGGATTAACCACATTCAAGGTTTTTCCCGTGCTTACCCACTTGCCAGCTAAATAGGCCTCTCTCATCGCAACCTCCTATCTAAGAACTTAGGACACGAAAAAAACAGTACCCCCCAACTAGCCTGTTTGCAGTTATTGGGGGATAACTGTTTTTTTTCGCAGCCCTGATATTATGTTCAACCCTTTTTTGCCAAAGCTGACTCTAACTCTGCAACCTGTTTTTCCAACTCTTCAACCCTGATACGGGTGTTGCTCAACAGAGTTTGAGCGGCATCAAACTCGTCCCTTGTCACCAAGTCGAAATGCTCAACCCCTTCCCTGACAACATCCCTTAACTGGTTGATCATCTCCTGGCGGCTCTCTCCTACCATATTAACCACACCCATGATGTTTTGGGTGATTTGGTCTAGCATTACATTATCAATTTGCATTTTTTTGCCTCATCTATTCAAGTTACCGGATAAACTCCAATCCTGGGCGTTCATGAAAATATCCGTTACAAAAAGGTTCATTTCCATTTATTTCCTGAAGTTTTGCAACCGCCTCTTTTTTGTTGATCTTACCGTTCATGGTGCCTTTCCAGATATCAACCACCTGGGCCATATTTTTACTTTGTGGAGACAGACGTAAAATATCTATCTTCATCTCCTTTAGCTGTTTAATGTCAGCGACGAGATTGTAGACCAACTCAGACATGGTCTCTATTCCATTAATTACCAAAAACTGCTTGTTCTCCTGGGTGTGCATGGGCATGCCGTCAGGATAATCACCACACTTATATTGACAATTTGCCTTGGGTAGATTAAAAGCACGGGCTGTGTAACAACGAGCAGAAAATGTCAGAGGCAATCTACCATAAGCAAACACCTCGGACTCCATTTTTTTAACACCACGGATAATCCCGGATATATGGCTGGCAGATAGCTCAACAGGAAGCACAACCCGTTCAACCCCGACATTTTCTAGAAAACCCAATGTTTCAGGGTTGTAAGAGCAGATATGTGGACCAGCTACCATTGGCTGACCTTCACCCACACCAATAGAGGCCATGTCGTTGGCCTCAATACGCAGTCCAGTCTCCTTTGCCAATTTAGCCATCTGGCGAATCTCTTCCTGCTCCTCCTCTGTCATGACCAGACCTAGCATAGACAGAACAATCTCTTTGCCAGAAGGTTGTAGCTCTTGGGCCAGCTTTATCAACTCATCAGGACTTAGGTGCAGCCTTTTGGAGCAGACCACCTCACCAATGTAGAGAATGTCAGCATCCGTCTCAAAAGCCATCTTTTTATAAAAGTCGGTAATACCTTTTTTACCCCAATCAAAAAGGCAGGGTCCAATGGAAATTCTCATAATTACTGCCAGTCCTCTTGATATGTTCCCAGGGTGTGGGTCGCCCCTTCTGAAGTGGTGTTCAAGGTTTTAATCCACTTACCCTTGGGGCGGAATTTTTCAGGTGAGTTATAATAGGCATCAACAGCCTTACGAAAGGTCTTGGTGACGGTTCCTACGTAGGATTTTGTCCGTTGTCGTCCCTCAATTTTCAATGAGACAACCCCAGCCTCAATTACCTCTGGCAACATCTCAAGTACATTTAAAGAGCTAGGCTCTTCCATGGTGTGATAAACCCGGTCGTTTGCCTCGAAACGTCCTTTGCATATGGTTGGGTAAGCGGCATCTTCATTTGCTCCATATTCGGCTATCAACACATTACCCAACCTGGTTTGCAGCTTATCACCGCGATTTTCAAACCGCACCGCACGGGCCGGAGAACATACACCCTCTATGTTGGGAGAGACCCCGGTGACATATGATGATAGATAACAGCGACCTTCAGCCATAACACAAAGACCACCAAAGGCAAAAACCTCCATTTCAATATCGGTTTTTTCACCAAGCCGTTTGATCTCCTCCACAGTTAATACTCGTGGCAGAATTACCCGTGTTATATTGAAATGCTTTTTGTAAAAATTTATCGCCTCATAGTTGCTGGCAGAGGCCTGGACAGAGAGATGGATTGGCAAATCAGGATGTTTTTCCCGACAATATTTAAGAAGGGCCAAATTGGCAAGAATAATAGCATCTGCTCTTATTTTTGCAGCAATATCTACAGTTTTATACCAGATATCCGGTTTATCTACCTGGGGAAATGTGTTCAAAACAACATTGGCTTTAACCCCATTTCTATGGGCGTAGCGTAATCCTTCAAGGGCCTCTCTCTCACTAAAATTAAGCCCTTCAAAGTTACGGGCATTGGTGGCATTGCGAAAGCCAAAATAAACCGCATCAGCACCATTATCAACTGCCGCCCTTAACGATGGTAAATTTCCCGCAGGGGCGAGTACCTCAATTTTCTTCATGTTACTCTCATATATATTAATTCTGCTTCATGATGAATGATATTTTCTTCCTAGCAACCTACTACCATTAGAGTCTATATCACCTTGATGGTTCAAGGCAAAATTATGATTTAATCTAATTAATCTACATCGGGCCATGCCGGGTTCAGGTTATGGACAATCTCCAGGCGATCTAGGATTCTACCAACTATAAAATCAATAAGTTGTGCAATACTCTGGGGTCTATTATAAAAACCCGGTGCGGCAGGCAACATAATAACACCAAGACGGGACAAGGCGAGCATGTTTTCTAGATGAATAGGAGAAAAAGGGCTCTCTCTGGGAACCATGATCAACCTGCCCTGCTCTTTTATGGTTACATCTGCCCCACGTTCTATCAAATTTTCTGATATACCATGGCGAACCCTGGCTAATGTACCCATGGAACAGGGACAAATAACCATATCTCTTTTACCACCTGAGCCAGAGGCAGCTGGAGACATCCAATCTTTCAGGGCAAAATGTTGCAACATTTTTGACTTTTTTTTATCTAAGCTGTCAATAGCTTCTAAATTAAAATAAGCTAGCAGCTCTTTTACAACAGACTCTCCGTCACCTTGCAAATCAAGGCCACACTCCTGTTTAATGACAACACGGGCAGGGTCCGATAGAAGCAAATCAACGGAACGGTCAGCTTTTAGGAGAACCTCAATAAGGCGCAGACTGTAAGGAGCACCAGATGCTCCGGTAATAGCAACAAGTATCGGATTGTTTGCCATATCGAGTAATTACAATAGCTACAAAAAGGATAAGGTAGTGTCGGTCTATACACCTCTTAACATAAACGATCTTGGTGCCATTGTCACCCGCTTGAAACTTGACCATGTAAAGAGCTTGGAAGGTATTTCTGCTGGGGTAGTCAACACAAATTATAAACTAACGACCGATTCACAAAAATATGTATTAACCTTGGTGGAAGATCCCCAAGAGGCAGATGCCCTACCTTTTATAGCAGGATTGTTAACACATTTGGCTAAAAAGGGAATTCCATGTCCCCATCCTGTTGCTGACAAGACTGACAAAGCCTATTTCACATTGAAAGAGCGCCCCTCACTCCTCGCAGGATTTTTAACTGGCGAATCACCAGCAGAACCTGACGCAGCCCACTGTTATGAAATAGGTAAAATATTGGCTACAATCCATCTAGCCGGAGCTGATTTTCCCCAAACCAGAAAAAATCCCATGGGGTTTGAGAGGTGGAAACAGTTATTAAACAAAATCTCGCCGTTATTGCTGAAAAAAAATCCTGACACCATGGATATGATGTTAAATGAGCTTGAGTGGTTGCAGAAAAATTTTAAAAATCTCAGCCTACCATCCGGTATTTGCCACTGCGATCTTTTCCCCGACAACAGCTTGTTTGTAGATGAAAAACTAAAAGGTGTTATAGATTTTTTCTTTGCCGCAAGCGAACTCTATATCTACGATCTGGCAGTAGCAAGAAACGCATGGTGCTTCAATCCGGAGGGAAAGGTTGTTTCCGGCTACTGGAATAAGCTTCTCAAAGGCTATGAAGAGATAAGACCACTGAGCAAAAAAGAAAAAAACCACCTTACCACCGCTGCTAGAGCTGCAGCATTACGTTTTTCCCTAACCAGACTACACGATAATTTTTTCCCCCGTAGTGGTGAAACAGTAACCAGAAAAGATCCCCAACCTTTTTTGCAACGGCTGCAATATTTTCGTCAGTTGTAATTCACAAACAGATATCCCCATCCTCGACCACCCATAAATTATAACTTATGCTTGACACAAGCAGTTTGTATAACCTAAAGTCAAACTTAAGGTATGCATTTATTCATACCTAAACGATTGTTAACAACTTTTTCACAGGACAACAACAAATATTAGTAAAAACAACTTAGTGGCTTGTTTTTTCATTAAGCATAGCTGTTAATTGTCGTTCAAAAGGCAGGCTTGGGTGACATAACATTCGACCTGTTTTTGTCCATTTGAAGGTAATAATAATAAAGGACTCACGGTCATGACCTTCCAGCGCACAAGCAAGATATTTCTGCTCTTTGCCCTGATATTGGGCTTTATATCTCTGTCGGTTGTGGCAGCAAAAGAGAACCCTGTCATCCCCACCCACTCCCTGTGGATCGCTAGCAAAAAAAGTATTTTGATTTTAGATGTTGTTAGTGGTGAGGTTCAAAACACCATAAACAGTGCCAACAAATTTCACTCTCTGGCTGTTGATAGCCACGGGGGAAAAGTGTGGGCCTATGGTAATAACCAGCTTAGTGCCTTTGACTTGGATGGTATCCTGCTTTTCCAAAAGAGTGTTCCCTATCTGGAACAATCTGAAAAAAAGCATGTCGACGACGACGACAAAAAAGCCGTATCTCTGCATGTAGAGCCTGAAAATGGTGGTGTATGGCTGGCTCGTGGTCATCTTTTACAGTTTTTTTCTGAAAATGGAGAGCTACTAAACTCCACCACCTTTAAGCATAAAATTGTTGCCACTGCTATAGACCCTGACAACTCTCTACTTTGGCTAGCAGAGCACAAATCCTCAGAAATCAGAGCCTATGACACCTAGGGTGTTGAGCGTAAGACCATTGATCCTGCAGGTAAAGATCAAATTGCAAAAATTGCTTTTGATCCTGTTACAGAGCTGTTATGGCTCTCTACCCACAAGGGGGGAATTCACAGTTATAATGGGGATGGGGAATTACAGTTCAGCAGTAAAAACAAAAAACATTATAAAAAAGCCAACCATTTCATACCTGATGGCCTTGGTGGTGTGTGGCTATCCGATAAAAAGCATTTATACCATTTAAACCCGGCTGGTGAAGAAAAAATCAAACTACACAATGGTAAATCCCATCATAACCAAATAGAGTCCATGGTCACAGACCCGGCTGATAACACTCTCTGGGCTGCAACAAAAGATGGCATTTTACAAGTTGTACAAGATGGCTCTATACAACAAAACTGGGACATCGCAACAAAACACCAGAACAGAAACTTTTCCAAGCATATCAGCTCAATGGCTATTTATGTGGATCTCCTGCCACCATTTTTGGAGATTGTCACCCCGAAAAATGATTCTTATATCAACAGCAACACTCCCACTTTTGAACTCAATTTCGATGATATAAGCGGTGTTGATGTAGAAAGCCTTGTGATGATGGTTGGTGAAAATTTGCTGCCTGTAACATGTGTGGAACATGAAACAGGTGCCAGCTGTACTGCCAGCTCCCCTCTGGAAGATGGTAGAGTTTCTGTTGCAATATCAATAGAAGATTATGCCGGAAACCGCACCGATGGTGTTTTAGTAGAGTTTAGTGTTGATACCACTCAACCAGTTATTACAGTCAATCAACCAACCGATGGTAGTTACAACAATGAACCCCAGCAGACCATATCTGGCTTTATTAGTGAAACAGCCTCTCTTGCTATAAAAGGGCAATCAGTAGATGTGAGTGAAGATAATTCATTCAGCCATGATATTACCCTTGTCGAAGGTATCAACCAAATATCATTTTGGGCTAAAGATTTAGCAGGTAATCAAACAGATATACTGCTAAACATCATTTTGGACACCCAACCCCCTGCTACACCACAAGTTGAAGTGATTACCATAGGTGAAGTCATAGATGGATTTAGCACTGTGACTGGTGATCAAGGCAGTGTGGAGGCAGGAGCTAAAATAACCATCACAAATAATCGCACTGGTGAAAGTGTGGAGGTAACGGCAAATACCAACGGCAGTTTTACTGCTAACTTAACAGCAGAACCCGGTGATACTTTTACAATTTTACTCCAAGATCAAGCTGGCAATAGCAGTGAACCAATTGATGCTTTGGTTCCTATAGAGGACGGACTACCACCAAACCCAGCCACTATTGCACCCCCGTTAAACCAGACTAGCTCTAACACTATTGGAGAGACCACCGCTTTTCTCTATAGCGGGGAAAATCCCATACAGACCGATGTTGCACCAGACACCATAAAAGCCACCCGTGCAGCGGTTATCCGGGGTCAGGTTAACGATATTGATGGCAATCCGCTATCGGGGGTGCAGATTACTGTAGGGGGGCATCCAGAGTATGGGCAGACCCTAAGCCGTTCAGATGGTGGCCTGGATATGGCAGTTAACGGTGGTGGTCTGCTAACCGTCCGATTTGAAAAAGAGGGGTATATACCTGTTGACAGGCAGATAAAACCGGGCTGGCAATCTTGGGGGCAACTACCTGACGTGGTACTTACACCACTTGATGAAAATGTTGCAACTATCGATCTGGCAGCAAGCCAAGAGATGCAGTTGGCCCAAGGTAGTGTAATAGCTGATGAAGATGGGCAGAGACAAGCAACGCTGCTTTTTCCGGCCCAGACCCAAGCAACAATGCTGTTGCCAGACGGTACTAGCCAACCTTTGAACACCATAAATGTACGGGCAACTGAATTTACCGTGGGTCCCAACGGTAAAAAGGCCATGCCAGCCAAGCTACCTCCTAACAGCGGTTACACCTATGCTGTTGAGTTGAGTGTGGATGAAGCCATCGCGGCTGGGGCAACAGAGGTTCGTTTTTCCAAGGCAGTACCAGTATATGTAGATAATTTTCTAAATTTTCCTGTAGGTGGTGCGGTTCCCGTTGGCTATTACGATAGAAAACGTATGGTATGGGTTCCCTCAGACAACGGTAGGGTTATCAAGGTTATTGCAGTTACCGATGATGGTTTAGCCCAACTGGATATCGACGGCAGCAACACTCCGGCCTCTGCTGCTGCTCTTGCAGCATTGGGGGTCAGTGATGATGAACTACAAAAAATAGCCACTATTTATCAACCAGGAAAAAGTCTCTGGCGGGTATTTGTGACCCATTTTACACCATGGGATTTTAACTGGCCTTTTGCGCCACCTGCCGATTCAACACCACCAACTCCCGGAACCACCGGTCTTAACAGCCCCACTCCGACAGACCCTGATGTAGCAAACCCAGAATGTCAGGGTGGTTCTATCATAGAGTGTCAAACCCAAACTCTTGGGGAGGTACTGCCAGTTACCGGAACACCATTTGATCTGCACTATCGCAGTGACCGATTTGCTGGGCGCACAGCTGCCTTAAAAATGACTGTTCCCATTAGCTGGGAGACAATACCAGCTAGCCTCAAAAAAATTGATTTGCATATACGTGTGGCTGGCAGATCCTTTAAAAAACAGTTCGCTGCCACTGCCAACCAAAGCTATAACTTTGTTTGGGATGGTCTGGACGGCTATGGACGACCAGTTCAAGGTAAAGCAGATGTGGCGGTTGATCTCGGCTATGTCTACCAAGCTGTTTACACTCAACCAGCAGATTTTAGACGTAGTTTTGCCAACTCTTCAGGAGTGCCAATAACAAACAGCAAGTCTCGTCAAGAGATAACAATGTGGCGCAAGTGGACAACTCAACTTGGTCATCCCCCCAGCCGAAAAGATGATTTTGGTGGCTGGACTCTTTCAGAACATCATCTCTACGATGTCGCTTCCAAAACTCTCTACCGTGGTGACGGTGTTAAACGCAGAGCAAAAGATATAAAGCACATAATAACTACCGTAGCAGGAAATGATCAGGGGCAAGAACACTCAAGCATGACTAGCAGCGGTCCAGCCACTGAAGCCCCTCTCTCTTATATGGGTGGAATCGACTTTGCTGCTGATGGCAGTATGTATATTAGCTTTTTCAATGATGGTGTAGTAAAGGTCAACCCAGAAGGTATTATTTCCAGATTTACCAAAAGGTTTTTAGGTTATAATGTAGTAGATGGAAGACCAGCGATTGAAGCATCCCTTGGGGCAACTGATGTCGCTGTTGCAGCTGATGGCAGTGTCTATATTGCAGATATAATGAGGCATAGGGTTAAACGTGTAGACCCTGATGGCATTATCACCACCTTTGCCGGAATTGGAGTTGCAGGAACATCCGGTGATGGAGGTCCAGCAAATCAAGCAATGATTCATAAACCAGTAAGTGTTATTGCTGCTGATGACGGCAGTATTTATATTGCCTGTGAAGGTTCAAAACGTATCCGCAAGGTTAGTACTGACGGTACTATTTCCACCTTTGCAGGTAATGGATATGCTTATTATGGAGATGGTGCTCAAGCAAGTATAAGGGGTATAGGCTATCCCAAGGATATAGCTTTGGCTCCTAATGGCGATTTGTACTTTACAAATAATAGACATGTTCGCAAAGTTGGTGTGGATGGTATAATGAACACCATTGCTGGTGACATTGCTGGCTCAAGAGCTGGTGATAACCTACCTGCAAAAGAGATAAATCTTGATTTTATTCATGGTATAGATATAGCAGGTGATGGTACCTATTATTTATCTCATAAGTATTACAATCTTATCAGTCAAATTGACCAGGAGGGTATCTTTACGTTTATTGCTGGCAACGGTGCAAAAGGTTTTAGTGGTGATGGTGGTATAGCCAGGAATGCAAGCTTTAATCATGTAACAGATGTTGCCCTTAGCCCCGACGGAGATCTTTATATTGCAGACAATCTTAATTATAGAGTTCGCCGTGTGGGGCTAGCAATATCCGGCTTTACCAACAATGAGATTGCCATACCCTCAAAAGATGGTAGCTTGGTGTTCCGTTTTGATAAAAATGGTCGCCATTTAAGCACCTTGAACAGCTATACAGGAGCCTTGGTTTACCAATTTATTTACAACGATGATGGTCGGTTAATCCAAGTAGTTGATGGTGATGGAGATACCACCAATATAGAGCGACAACAAGACGGTACAGCTATAGCTATCACCTCGGCTTATGGGCTACGTAGTGAGTTGCTTCTAAATGATGATGGTTACCTCGCCAGTATAAGCAATCCTGCTGCCGAGACCTACAATATAGCTTACACCCCTGATGGTCTGCTTACCCAATTTACCAATCCACGTGGCTTTACCTCCACCATAACCTATGATGAACATGGCTTTTTACAACGGGATGAAAATCCTGCTGGTGGCTCATGGCAGCTCTCTCGGCGTACATTTAGCAACGGTTTTCACTCTTTACTAACATCTGCCATGAACCGTACCACCACCTACAAGATAGAAAACCACACCCAAGATGGTTGGGTGCGTTATAATATCGCCCCAGACGGAACCATCTCTGCAAGCCTGAGATCTCCTAACGGAGATATTACAAACGTACCACCAGATGGTACGGTGACAGTTATAAGAGAGAAGGCCGATCCTCGTTTTGGTATGCAAGCTCCCATACCTGCTGGCTATATGACAGTTACCACCCCTTCGGGTTTGGTTAAAAATATTTTAAACAACCGTGTTGTTGAGATGGGTAACAAAAATGATCCGCTCTCTCTTACCCACTTAAACGATCAAATTATTGTTAATGGTCAAAGCTTTACCACCAACTATGATGCCAGCTCAAAAGTATTCACAAAAATCTCACCAAGCAATCGACGCTCCTCTACCTTCATTGATGATCAAGGGCGTACAATCAAACAATCAATGCCGGAGCTGGCTAGCACAAATTATAGCTACGACACCAGAGGTCGTTTGACCACCATTAGCAGCGGTACAGGTGATGCACAGCGTAACAGCAGCTTTAGCTATGATACCCAAGGCAATCTAAACACAATTACCGATGCCTTGGGCCGGGTGACAGATTTTTCCTATGATAACGTGGGTCGGGTTGTAAAAGCCCTGCTACCTAATAGTCGGGAGATACTCTTTAGCTACGATGCTAACGGTAACCGTACATCCATTACACCACCGAATCGTTTAGCTCACCAATCCACATATAACCCGGTAGATCTGGAATCCACTTACCAACCACCAGGGCTTGGTGATAACATCAACGTAGCCACCACATACGACTATAACCTAGATAAAGATCTAACCACCATAACCCGTCCAGATGGGCAGCAGATTAACTTTTTATATAATAATGGCGGTAGAGTTACAGCTCAAACCATACCCCGTGGGCAATATCAATATGCCTATCATGCAAAAAGCGGAAAATTAGCCACCCTGACCGCCCCCGATAGTGGCACAATTACATACAGCTATGACGGACCTCTTCTGCTCTCCAGCACATGGGATGGAGCTATAAAAGGCAGTGTAACCCGTACCTATAACAACGATTTCAACATTATATCCCGTGGGGTAAATGGCAGT
>JADFZS010000108.1 GCA_015232405.1 Magnetococcales bacterium
AAGATAAAAAATCTTTCATTAAATCACACGCACCATCTAATAAACTGATTAGGCAAATAAGCTAGACAGTAGTGCTACATCATTCGCGCAGATTATCCGATAGAAAGTTGTAGGTACAGAAAAATAATTATATAACCGAAAGAGTGGAAGAGGCCCAGGCTATACAATTGAGGCCATAACTGTTTGACATTCATAATTGATTTTGTCGTGACGCAAGCATGTTGTAATCTTGTATATGCTCAACAATAGTGTAATCTTTAAGGATAAGTCAAAATGCCGATATCACCTTGGTTGAGGGGGGGTACAGCATTTTTTCCAAACCAAGTGCAAAGATAATTGAAACAGGGCTGGAAATATATAGTGGGTGTGTGATTTTGCTTTTCTGTCGCAAAATTTACGGTATCCAAAATAATCTGATTTATCAAAGATGGTGTTTCAATACTCTTAACTCAAACATTATGGTGTAACCTCGATCAGGTCATCAAGAGCAGTCGAGTATTGATTCTGCACCCTTTAAGTGGCTCATGATTTTTTAACAACAATAAATTTGAGCGACTCATAAACAAATGCAACCCTATACACCTGGTAATAGTTTAAAAAATATGAACTTTCATCCAAGAGTAAGCTATGTATAAAACTTTCTTTGGGCTTAATCAACTTCCTTTTTCCATTGTGCCAAACCCACACTTGTTATTTCCCAGTCAACGTCATCAAGAGGCCATGGCTCATATTTTCTATAGCTTGTTTGGTGCAAATGGTTTTATTTTGTTAACAGGAGAGGTTGGAACCGGAAAAACTACATTATGCCGTTGTCTGACAGAACAAATTCCGGCAAATGTGGACACTGCTCTTATTTTCAACCCTATGCTATCGGCCCATGAACTAATATCTTCAATATGCGATGAGCTGGAGATACCATACAAAAAAGATACAACAAGCATCAAAACCCTGTACGATGCTTTGAATCAGCACCTTGTGGAGTCATTTTCCAAAGGGCGCACTACAATTGTAATAATAGATGAGGCGCAAAACTTAACAGCGGATCTCCTTGAGCAGATCCGCCTGCTTACCAACCTTGAAACAACTACAAAAAAATTATTATCAATTATTCTGATTGGTCAACCAGAACTCCTGCAAACTTTGGAACGTCAGGATTTGCGGCAGCTTGCACAAAGAGTAACCGCTCGTTACCACATCACACCCTTAAAAAGTTTTGAGACAGAACTCTACATAAAACATAGGCTTGTACAGGCTGGTCGTGAGGAACCAATTTTTACTGGCGGCGCTACAAAATTAATTCACAGATATTCAAATGGAACACCACGCATAATAAATAAGATTTGTGATAGAGCCATGTTAGGTGCATACACAAAAGGTCAGCAACGAGTTGACGCTACCACTGTTCGCCAAGCCGCAACTGAGCTGCAACACTTGCCTCCAAAGTCAAGATCAAAATTTGCAATAATGTCCCTCATCGTTATTAGTATATTGTTTTTAGCTATTGGGAAGCTAGGGCTTTATAAGAATGAAGTTGTCTCTGCCTATTTAGACTTTCCTGGCATTGTCAGCTTGTATTTGAAACCACCGCAAGATGAGTTGATGCAACAAAGTTATGGCCAACCTGTTGCCAAGCCATCTAATAAAACTATGCCTATAGCTTCCGTGCCAATTGCTCCTAAGGCTTCCTTGCCTCCTTATAAAATTCAAGTTTCAGCTCAGGCACCAAAAAAAGACGTTATTGAAAAAATTTTTCAGCTTCCAATACAAAAGTCAAATATCTACGCATCATTTGCTACAGTATTGTCCAAATGGGGCAAAAAACGTATCGGTAATGAGCAACCAATAACTTGTGAAAATATTGATACATATGGACTATCATGCATACATTTAAAAGGTAACTGGAACCTGTTACGGATATTAAACCATCCAGCAATAGTAAAGCTGGCTTGGGCAAATAAAACACCACGCTTTGGTGTGATTACAGTGCTGGGTGAAAATGATGTCACCTTTGGTTTTGGAGATCTGGAAATTACTCTTCCCATCGCAGACGTCAAACAATTATTGCATGACGGTATTACCGTGATTTGGCAGCCACCTTTCAAAATAAGAAAATTTCTTAGTATGGGAATGGTTGGAGAGGAAGTTTTGTGGCTACGAAAGCAGCTTGAACAGATACAAGGAACACCAATTCCATCTATCGCTCCAGAACTCTTTGATGCTCAGTTGAGAGAGGCACTACTAAGTTTTCAGGCTAAAACAAAATTGCAGACTGATGGAGTAGTTGGACCTTTAACTTTTATTACGCTTATTTCCCAAGATAAAGCTGAGAGCAATAGGTCTCCTAATATACGCGCGACAAACTAACAATTAATTTTATGAATCGATAATGATGTCGATTAAGGGACTGATTGATAAGGCTATTTTTTTAAACCCAAGGAGTGTTTGTAAAGCAAGACAAGCAAAATTATTTGCAAGTCCAATGTTTGGCCAATTCTCAGTCTATTTATGAATTATCTGGATGAGATTGCCAACAAACAATTTGCGTTTCCTTGTGAATTTTAATACTATGCGTGAGTTAGGTGCTCAGTATGTTCACCTTCTTACGACTTTGCGAACATTTCATTTCAATGAAAGTTTTTGCTTCAAACAATAGTAAAGCTGAGTGCTATGTCATTTATTCTTGATGCCCTTAAAAAATCAGAATCAGAGCATGCAATGGCTGGTTCCCCCAATATTGCAACTTTTGTGAACAGCACTGGAATTGGTTACAAAAAATCACCAAGCAGATCAGTCAAATTTATTTATGGAATGATTGCCGTTGTTGCTGCTATCGGTATTTTTATATTCACCAAATTCGTCACCAATTCCACAGTAGTGCAATATGTGACGCAACCCGTACAACAACAGTATGTAGCGCAGCCAGTTCAACCCGTACAACAACAGTATGTAGCGCAGCCAGTTCAGCCAGTACAACAACAGCAGGTTTCTCAGCCAGCTCAACCCGTACAGCAACAGCAGGTTTCTCAGCCAGTTAAACCCGTACAACAACAGCAGGTTTCTCAGCTAGTTAAACCCTTACAACGACAGCAGGTTTCTCAGCCAGCTCAACCCGTACAACAACAGCACAAAGCTCAACCTGCTCCAAAGCAGCATGTAGCTCAGCAAGTTCTTTCACTCCAACAACCAATTGTCTCCTCAACTGTACAATCCGGTTCAGTTATAAAAGCACCTACCCATCAAATTGCCAATGATAGGATGGTTGCTGAAAAACAGACAAATAAAGAATTTTTGGCTCGTGTTGTTGGAATAAAAAGCGGTTGTTTGTTGGAGATCAAACGTGATGGAAAAATCCAACCTGTGCGCCTTGCCAACGTAACATGTCTTCACCTCAAGTCTCATGCAGGGAAGATGGCTCGAAGATATTTAGCCAACAAAGTTTTTGTTAAAACTGTTTCCGTAAGCGTGTTGTCTGCAGATGCCTCTGGCACCATCATAGCTGATATATTTACCCCAGATGGCCTTCTCTTAAATCGTTCTTTGATACAGGCTGGCTTGGCTTACGGTGCTGACAAAAGATTTTTTTCTGCTGAAAAAGATGCTGAAAGAAGAAAAGTAGGTATGTGGGCCAATCTTCGGCAGTGGTTAGATGTAAAAGACCGTTCGTTCAACACCAATATTTTGAGATAAACAATAACTCATGTCTATAAAATCAATTAAGAATCAATCACACACACCTGAAAATGGTTTTACTTTGGTGGAAATAATGTTGGTGATGGTTATTATCGGTATTTTGACCACACTTGGCGTATCACAATTTCGAAAATATGTCATCACTGCTCATCTGGAAGATGCACAGGGGTATATGATGGCAATTGCTGCCAAGGAACGTTTATATCACACAAAATATGGGACCTATTATGCGGCGATTGATGAGCAGGATATTGAAGACACTCTCGGTGTTGACCTGCGTGATGCGTCTAATTTTTGCTTTGTCGTTCGTACTGGCACGTCCAGCAGCGACTATATAAGCGCATCGGCCAATGTTGGTGCTGTAGGAGATGACGACGAAGCAGGGTTTGAAGTTTGGGCTATATTAAGAAGTGAAGGTGGTGCCAATGATACCGTCACCGTCTACCCGACTATTTCACCATCATCCGTTACATGCACAACAGCCGATCAGAAAAACTCAGCCACAGGCTGGGTGGATAGCGATGGAGATGAAATCGGTGGAGAAGGTCGTGTTGTAGTATTGAGATATCCAGCTTCTGTCGATGGTATCGAAACGGCCAGCCGAAACAACAGGACTGATTTCTTTCTTGACTGGAACAACGGTTTTACCATTACCGATGCACTGTTTTGATTGAAGATGATGCTCTCTTTATTTAAATCATCCACTAATGAATCACACAAGTCCATGCAAGGCTTTTCTTTGGTCGATGTGATGGTCGGAATGATGCTGACCACCATACTGGTTACTGGTTTGACTGGATTGTGGGGTATGGTTAGCGAAGAGTTTTTTAAACTCACATTGCGACAGAAAGCCGTGTTCGTTCTGCATGGAAATATGGAACGGGTGGCCTCTTTATATCGCTACACCTCTTTTTGGCAAGACAATACTACTCTCCATACTGATCTTTCTAACATTATTCATCAAACTGGAACAAATGGAACCGAAAACTCCAATTTGTTTGTAACAGGTCTGGTATATAGAGAAACTACAGATGCATCCGTCGAAAAAGATGATTTTGTCGAGGGTCAGGTTCTGTATATGGATTATTCCGCATCTAACGATATCAATGTTGTTTGGCTAGATCGTGAACTTGACATTACAGCCAAGATGTATTGGACGCTATCCTCAATATCTTCAGAATGTTATATCGATGATTGTTCTTTGCTAACCCTGTACCTTGAATATCCTTTTCGTTTCTCTGATCTTTCAGATCCAGTGGGAACAATGTGGGACAAAACAGAAACTATCACCCTGCAAACCATAACCGGGAGACGATAGTGTTAGCCAATTTACCGATTTTTACCTATAAAAACCCTGTTGCAAAACCGGGTGATAAAATTGCAAAGCATTGTTGTCAGTGCGGATTTACCCTTGTAGAACTGATGATATCTGGAACTCTTGCCCTGCTGCTTGGACTGGCTCTGTTCAAGATCGTTGTGCTATCCCAGCACATGGCCCAGTTAATGATTACCCAAACTACCATAAACTCAGAGGCACGAGCAGTTTTTGATTTATTGGGTGAGGGTGGTGTCATAGCAGGTGGATCCACCAGCGATTCTGACGACCGTATCCCTGGTTATCACGGACGTAACAGTGACCCATTTATCGCACCCGACCAACAACTGACACGTATGAATGTTGACGATACTGTCGAAACGTTCAGGTTGCGCCTTGGGCCGGATGCCAACCCAATCTATACCCGTGAAGCTTTGTCCAAAACAATTGAATGTGAAGCAGATGATGATCGTGTTGTAAGCTGCGACGCTATTGCTGAAAGCAAAACAATAGACGGATACATAGATGCATTTGATAGCTCTTCAGATCGTCAAGTATCAAGCCGAACTGTTGAGGTTACGTTCACAATTATTGATCCCTATCGTGTTCCAAATGATGATTCTCAGGTTAACTTTATCCAGAATGAATATAGCTCAAGCTTTTGGACTATCATGACCCATATAAAGGATTAATGAGTTTCAAATGTTTTTAATAATCTGCAGACACCGACCATCTGAAACCGGCTCTGTTCTCATTACCGTGATGATAACCGTATTTGTAACCATGCTTCTGGCGGCATCCATAGTCAACCATTTTGCGGTTAGTGAGGCCCGTGAGATAGAAAATGGATTGGCCAAGGTTAGAGCCTATTGGGCGATGTCAGGTGTAGGGGATTATACACTAAGTCGCGCACGAAGTGAGGGGCTGGATGGACTCGACGATAGTGGTATGGTAGTTAATCTGAATAGTTATGTTGAAGAGCTGGATCCGGCTGAAAGTGATCAGGTTTACCGATTTACCTACTCGGATATCACTGCCGAATATTGGCTGGACATTCAAGGTCTGGTCGCAGAGAAAAATGCCGGCGATAACACGGGGCGGACTATTCTAACCATGCAGATTAACGATACTGGCAGCGTACCCGCTGTAAGTGGTCTGGGCAGTCAGGTTCCCTCCTTGATAATTGATGCCTGCGTTATGATAGATCCAAATCCCGGCTCAAGTGAATGCA
Source organism: Magnetococcales bacterium (assembly GCA_015232405.1). Classification (GTDB taxonomy): domain Bacteria; phylum Pseudomonadota; class Magnetococcia; order Magnetococcales; family JADFYX01. Next base: position 6,237 of record JADFZS010000108.1, read on the forward strand.
CTACTGGCGTCAGCGGGCAATCATGGATAAAGGACGTATACCGGCAATAAAATTTACCATTGGATAGCTTAACATGGGTAGTAGCTTTACATTCGCGGCATTTTTTGCCAAAATCAAAGGCTTCTATTCCAGGATCAATAGTCGCCTTTAGCTTATGGTGGCCAAAATAACAGGTGTAAGACCGTGGGATTATTCTCTAAAAAAAAATCTAAGCCGGATGCTGCAGCCACAGAAGGTTCTTCTGGCACACGTGAAAACACTCTACTTTTGCATGTCAACCCAGGTGGTTGGAGTAGTATGTTGGTTGGAGCTGATGATACAGCTCAAGAATCTCCCCCTTCGTGGGATGCTACTGAGCTACAGGATACAGGTGGCAATCGGATTGAATTAATTATACAAAATGCCATTGCAACTTTGGGAAAGGATCTAAAGGCTGCAAAAAAAATTTCCTTGCTTATCGATGGTATAGGGGTGACATTTACTGACAACAAACCAAAAATTCTCCACTCTGCAAGCCCCCCAACAGCTAGACAGTATGGACAAAAACTTCTGCACATTGATGAGGTGACTTTCGGCTTTGCAGAGTTTCACTCTACAACTGAAAAAGCAAAAGGCATCAAACATGGTGTGTACGCTTTTGCCGATGCCAAGGTCGTACGTAACGCCCTGACGCTCTTTGAACAAAACGGTATTAAAATCCAGGAGGTCACCCCCTCCACGTTTATGTTTATCAGTCGTGCCGCAAAGAGTCCTACCGAAACATATGCAGGAATCCAAGTAGGTGCTTTTGCTACTACAGTTACCCTGTTTCACCACGATATAGGTGCATTGGTTGTCAGAGAGATTCCCATTGGCTACATGACAATGGCTCAAGCCGTATCCGAAAAAAGTGGCATTCCTGTTAGCGAGTCATTGCATGCCCTTGGCAAAAAAGATCTCATCTCTGAAATCAACCCTGCTTTAAATACTGAAGTTCAAAACTCACTAAACCAAAGTATGCAAGCCCAGGCTTTGGCACCACTTTTAATTCGGTTGCAAAAAGAGATTAAAGAGGTAATAGATTTTTTTGCCTACCAACGAGTTGGAGGGCTTGCTAAGGAGTTAGATTATTATAATGAAGTCGGCTATATAGAAGGGCTTGAAAGCTGGCTCCAACTGCATGTTGGTATCCCCATAAATTCTAAGCAACCATCATTGCTAAATCAGTTTTGTGAGGCTCAACACCCTGTGGAGTGCAACCTTATCAAGGGTGCAGAGACCAGCTTGCTGACCGTCGGAAGAAATAAATTTTATTTCACAGAAAAAAAGGGTTTTGTCCGATCTCGGGATATGGGGAATAAGTCCCAAACCAATAAAGCAAGTGCCTCCAAAAGAACTACTAGGGGGCGTACCGGTGTCGGTAATCGTAGAGGCGGTCGCCAGGCAAAGTCCAATGAAGATTCATTATTTGGTGGCTTAATCGGGCAGATACGAGCAGGTTTTAATACAGGCGATGATAGTCTGACTGCAGCTCAGGAGTTGGAGGAGGGGGATAAACAGCAAGAACAGGTGTTTTTTGTCGCTTTTTTTGTCCTGGTCTTCGGACTGCTCTACTGGGGTTTTTCCGAATATGAAACTGTTGAAGAAAAATATAAAAAAACCGCACGTTCCTATCTTAAGCTGCGAGTGGAAACAGACAAATTTGATCATGATTTGGGGGGAGGCAACATTCTCCGCCTGTCAGGGAACAGTAATTTGACCAAAGTGCTATGGAGCGAAAAATTTCTCTCCCTCGCTACCAACATGAGTGAACATATCTGGCTGACAGATGTCTCCCTGGAAAAGGTTTCACGGGAAGTTGGAGAGGCAACAGTTGAGAGTAAAAAAATGCTCATAATGGGGGGGGTTTTACCATCGACTGATGGGCATATAATGAAAATTGCCGACTATCTGGAAAACCTTATTGAAGATAGTAAACATTTCATGAGTGATTTTAGATCTGTAACCTTTTCTGGTGCAAGTTTGGAAGAGTCGGAAGTAGACCCAATTGTCAGATTCACCATAGAAGCATGGTATGACAAAAACGTACGCCTGGAAAATAGCGCAAACACTGAAGAAAACAAACCCCAGGGAATATCTGACATGAACAACAATATTGATCAACACAATCAAAGCTTGGAAGAAGCACTTGCCGGGGGGAAGAAAAACTAACCATGGATGCCTTTCTAAGAAAACATCAATCTTTACTATTATCAACTCTGTTTATGGTAGCTGGTCTACTGACCGCAGGTTATGCAACAATCTATAGCGGCAAACAGGCGATGATTGATGATTTGAGAATAGTTCGTAAGGAACTTGTAACCAGAAAGTCTCAACTGAAGGCCCTGCAACAAAAAAGTAATGATGAACAGGACAAAATTAAAGCAAGCATAAATTCCTTGCCGACGTTTCTTTCCAGAATCAACGAAATAGCCAATAATAACGATGTGATAATTCGCAAACTGTCTCCAGACAGCTCAAATTCGTTAAAGTTTATACTTGAAATTGTCACTGACTATTTCACCTTTATTCGTTTTACCTCAGACTTGGAATCCCTGGACATAGTCCTAGACGATATACAATTGCACCCTTATGACGTTAACAGCACGCCACCTACCCATGCCATCTCATTTTCCCTTATTCCAAGAAATGATGCCAACCCTCTCTCAGACAACTCTCGTCTGAAAGAGTTGAAACAGTGGGTTAGCCAAAAAGATAAACGCAATCCATTTCAAAGATTTGCCTATGATTCCAGCCGTAAACGGGTTCGTCCGGTCATTGATCTGACATGGATTTATAAGCTGGGAGGTTTGGGTCTTACTACAGAAGGAGTGCCATACGCCACTATCGACAGGAAAAATTATATAGTTGGCGAAAAGCTTTTTGGATATTACATCACCAAAATTGAAAGAGATCGGGTTTACCTGGAAAAACGCACTGCCGACGGCAATATCAGATATAGTCTGGGTTTTCGTAAGCGGGCTGGAGAAAATAAAAAATAAGTAGCCTACCCAACGGAAGAACCCATATCAAACACAGGAAGAAATGCTGCGATCATCATGCCAGCGATTCCCATTCCCATAAATATGGTCAGGACAGGGTTGATCAGGCCGGTGACGACTCCAATTTCGTTATCCAAAAGACGCTCAAAATAGTCGGCTGCTGACAAAAGAAGTTCATCCAATGTCCCTGCCTCCTCACCTGCAGAAATCATCTGCAGGACTATCCCTGAAAAAACGTTATATTCCTGGAAGGCATTAGAAAGGCCAACACCGCGCTCTATATCGCTAGCTATCTGAAATAGAGACTCTTCTATGAAGACATTCCCGGAAGATGAGGCTGCCAATTGCAATGCTTTCAATAGAGCAACCTCGTTATGAAGCTGCACTGACAGGGTACGCAAAAAACGTGATAACGCCGACATCCGCCATAACCTACCGACAATAGGCATATTTAATTTGTAGCGATCCCAAATATATCGTCCTTCTCTGGTTGCAATCCAAATTGTGATTGAGAAAAAGAACGCGAATGCCGTACCAATAATCAGATACCAGTTTGCTTGCCAGAACGCACCAATATCCAATAAAATTTTTGTGGGAGCAGGCAACTCCTTGTCAAAGGAGCTAAACATGGACTCAAACTTAGGAAGAATAAAAAACACCATGGCGTTGAAAACACCAAAAAAAGCAACCAGCATAAATATCGGATAGGATAGCGCGCTTTTGACCTTGCGCCCCACAGCATCTGATTTTTCCAGATATTCAGATACCTGTGTAAGAGACGAAGCAAGCTTGCCTGACACCATGCCAGCACGCACCACATTGACGAACACTTCATCAAATACTTTTGGGTGGCCGGCTAGACAATCACCAAAATCAACACCCCTTTGTACACTTTCAGAAATATCCTCAATGGTCTCTCGCAGTTCCTTTTGCGGAGTTTCGCGGGCCAGGTTTTCCAAGACCTTTACCAGTGAAAGTTGACTTCTCATCATGGATGCAAACTGGTTGGTAAAAACCAGAACGTCGGAAGTCTTGACTTTAGCCATTAGTTTTCCTCACCTAGAACTCGAATTACCTCGGCAAACGTGGTTACCTCCTCTTCAACCAGTTGAACACCATGGCTGACCAAGCTGGTCATGCCAGCATCCTTGGCCAACTGCCGTAATGTGCCCGAGTTCATAGTAGGTGACATAACCAAATTGCGTGCTTCGTCAGTCATTTCAAACATTTCAAAAACTGCTCGCCGTCCATGATATCCAGAATCGCGACAGTGGCTACACCCTGACCCCTGGGCATACTCCATTTCAGGGTCAATCTCGATACCGACCGAATCCAGTCGTTCCTTACTGGCGCCATCACGACCCAATTTTTCCAAGATTTCAGCACCTAAAACCGGTGATGTGCAGTGGGTGCAGTTTGTTCGTATTAGCCTTTGAGCTATTACCAATGAGAGAGAGGTTGCAACCAAAAATGGTTCAATCCCCATCTCCAACAGCCTGCCAACCACCCCGACCGCATCGTTTGTGTGAATGGTGGAAAAAACTATATGGCCAGTTAATGAGGCTTGTACGGCCATTTCTGCCGTTTCCTGATCTCGAATTTCACCCACCATGATAACATCTGGATCTTGACGCAAAATGGTCCGCAAGCCAGAGGCAAATGTAAGATCGATTTTGTGATTAACCTGCATTTGATGAACGCCTGCAAGTCGATATTCTACAGGATCCTCGACAGTCAATACATTAAGCTTGTTCTTGTCGATTCCACCAAGGCAAGAGTAAAGTGTGGTGGTTTTGCCGGAGCCTGTTGGTCCAGAAATCATCACAAGTCCGTATGGAGCTCCAAGTTTTTCCTTCAACAAGCGCAGATCACGATCTACCAAACCCAGGCTGTCCATTGAAGGACGCAATGCATTTTTGTCGAGCAGACGCATAACAAACTTTTCCCCAAAAACCGTGGGAAAAGATGAGACACGCACATCAATGGGATTATTTCTGATCAGCGTACTGATACGACCATCCTGAGGGCGGCGTTTTTCCGCCACATCCATGCCGGATAATATCTTGAATCTGGAGACAATTTCTGGATGAAACTCCATGGGCAAGGTGATCTCTTCATGAAGAATTCCGTCCACCCTGTTACGCACCATCAATGCATCTTCCATAGGCTCAATGTGAATATCCGATGCTCCTTGAATATGGGCACGATAAAAAAAATAGTCAACGATTCTGGGAACTTCAACCTCACCAATTTGTTCTCGAATTTGCTGTTCTTCTTCAATGTTGATTTCAATGACACTAACTTCATTGGAGCTGTCATCTTCGCTGGCGGGAGCCTCTTTCATGCGGCGCACACAAGGAAAAAAAACATCTGGAAGAATAACAGACATGTCTGCAGGCTTGCCGCTACATCGGGCGACCCAATCATTGGACATAACATCAAAAGGGTCGATAGTGCCAAAGCTAATTCTTTCAGAATCATCAGATCTGAGTGCCAGGATACCACGCACCTCCGCTGAACTAATTGGTAACCAATCTGTCGCGACTATACGAGACCCCAAAACTTTCTCATCAGTGATCAGCTCCCAACCAAATTTGTTGCAAATCTCAGTAAAAATTTCATTGACAAACTTGAGGGTGCGGTCACGGGCTAGAGCCTGATAAAATGTTAATCCATTGTTCTGCGCCTCCTCCAACAACCTTGTTACTTGCAATGGTTCCAGGTAGTTGGCGTTGATGAACATCTGAATCAATTCAGAATTCATGGCAATTTTAACCTGCTCAGATTTGTCCAAAATTACGGCAGGAGGTGCTGGGTGCGAGGGATGTGGTTGGGGAGCCGCCTCGGCATCATGCCTGCTGGGCATTTCCAGGTTTGAAACAACAATTGTCGCATCACCAGCACCCTGGGAACCTCTGGGAGTGGGTGCCATTATTGTCTCTGCATTATCATCTGCAGGCGGAGCAGGGGCCATTATCGTTGCTTCATCATCATCAACAACCGCAGCAGGTGCCATTATCGTTGCTTCATCATCATCAACAACCGCAGCAGCAATTCCACCAGGAGCCACAATTGTTGCTTCATCATCACCAGGAGCCATGATGATTTCATCAACATCGGTGCCACACTTTGGAATGGAGCTTATCGTAATACGGGTAGTACCGACCTGAATCCATGAGTTTTCAGAAAACGGCATCGGACGTAATACCGGCTCTCCATTAAGCTTGGTCCCATTGGAGCTCCGCAAATCCTCCATCATCCATTGATCATGGTGTTTTGGATTACGAAAGATGCGACATTGACGACGAGATGAATAGGGATCGTCAATAATTATGTCGCAAATCTGAGAGCCTGTCTTTGCACGACGGCCTATAAGATAGCTATCTTGCAATTGTTTGGACAGCTCTTGCATCTCGCCTAAAGCGGGCTGAATCTGAAAATACAAGTTTGTATTCATGCCGGTCATTTTTATATTCTCTTGCAAATTAAATATTCAAATCAATCACTGATCAGCTTAGCCAGGATATTCCACAAATCGGTGTGATCGTCGTTCAAAAGCTGATAAATAAATAGATTGTTTGGTCGGCTATGTTCATTGATACGACAAATAATCTATTTGTTTATCAAAGAGTCAGTGAAAACGTTGCCGTTTCTAGGGCCTATTGACATTCGCGTCTTTCGGCCCCTGGCGATGCCAAAATCGTGCTCAAATCCTCACGTACTGAAAGTACGCTCCGGTTTTCCTCGCGTTTTTGTCGCCACCAGGAATCGAAATCCACTGAATGTCAACACACCCTAAGCATCATGGTCTGGTGGGAACACCAAACGAAACCCAATGGATCTACCAACTAAGTCAGCTGCAGCATGAAAACGGAAAGTACAACGACCTTGGGCTGCAAAACTGTCAAATCCACCACCCCTCAATACTCGTTCCCCAGAATCACCAGCATTTACCGGGTCAACATCGCCCTTTGTAATAGAACGATAAAACCCTGGATCCCAAACGTCCTGACACCACTCCCAAACATTTCCACACATATCAAAAAGTCCCTGCGGTGTTTTTCCTCCAGGACAACTATCAACTGGAGAGGTGGCCTCGGAAACGTTGTCAATATTGGCGCGAATTGCCGTTATGGGATCATTGCCCCACGGATGCAGAGGAAATGCCTCCCCTCCCTTGGCTGCAAACTCCCATTGCGCCTCCGTAGGCAACGCACCACCTGCCCAGGCTGCATAAGCCTGAGCATCATCAAAACTTACACCAACGATAGGATGGTTGTGCCGACCAAAAACAGGGTCATCAAGCAGGGATGGTCGCCTATAACCGGTTGAATCAACAAAGGCACGATACTCATCTACAGTGACCTGATGGATGGATATTCTAAATGGAGAGATTGTGACATGACGAGCTGGTTTTTCTTCAGGAGTAACTGCTGCTCCCCTGCCACCTATAAAAAAACTTCCTCCAGACATTGGAACAGTTTTGGAGTTTAATGTTTCAGTTGTGGCCCCCAGTCCAGCAAGCTTTGGCTGCTTGAGTGTTACCTGTTGCAAAACATCCAAAACCTCTTGGGCAGATTGTGGACGGTCATCCTGTTTATAGGCCATTAATTGCAAAATAATCCGGTCAAGCTCAGGAGGAATTGATGCACAATATTTGCTTGGTTCAGAAATATCGCTCTGAGCAATCTTTGGTGGACTTTTGGTTTTTAATATCTTTCTTAAAGATGTAGGAGGCAACCGTTCTGTGAACAGTTCATAGACCATGATCCCCAATGCAAACAGATCCGACCGCTCATCAACTAAACTCGGTGCCTCCCACTGCTCAGGTGACATATACTTTGGAGTACCTGCAACTACCTCATTCTTTCCGGCCTTGCCAACCATAGACGCACCAAAGTCCATGATTACCGGCCTGCCGGGGTCGCCATGCCTCAAGAAAACATTGTCTGGTTTAAGATCACGGTGAACAATTCTGGTGTGAGCAAAAATCAGAACATTGCAAAGCTCTTTAAATAGTTCCAGACGTAACTCCGCCGTCTCCAAAAGGCGACCTTTATTTTCATCCCGCCACTTGCCCAACTCGATCCCATCTATGAGATCCATGACCGTCCCCACCCCCTTGGAGCCGTGGTAAACGTCATGTATTGGACAGATGCCATTGTGGCGCAAATCACGTGAAATTATAACTTCTCGTTGCAATGCCTCCACCAGACTCTGGTTTTCGCCGTGCTCAACCTTCAAAAGTTTTATGGCAACGTCACGCTTTAAAAGCTGATCATAAGCTTTGCATACCGAGCCAAACGCCCCCTGACCGATCTGCTTCCAATCTGTATACCGGTCTTCTGGATTCATTAGAGAGGCTTCCTGAAAGTTTGAAAATTACTCAATTTATGTTTATGATACTGTGCAGTCGCCTGCTGCTGCTAACGTAGCTGAACCTTCTGTAACATACAAAATTGTGCTGAAATGACCATCCCAACCAATATCCGTATCGTCATCTGCCTCGGTCCTCGAATAGTAAATCAAATATGCAGACTCTCCAGTTGCTTCAGGAGTAGCAGTAATACAGTATGCTAAACTATCTGTAACAGTATAGCTTGTTACTGTGTAATAAAAATTAGCATCACTATCAATTGTGATACTGGGAATGAGGGAATCAAGAGTACTGGCACCTCCTGCGCTATCTGTTATGGACAAAATTTTCGCAGCAGGCAAAGTAGAAGTTGGTTTTAAATCATTATATGCTTCCAGCCCAGCCGCAATTCTCCCCATCATCTGTGTCGCCTCAGATGCTTTGGCAGCCCTGATGAAGGTGGTCATTTTTGGGATGCCGATGGCAGCCAGGATAGCAATGATGGCAACCACCACCATTAGTTCAACCAAAGTAAAGCCTTGTTGACCTGGCTTATTGGTTGCACCTGCCCTATATTTATAGTTAAAAATACTGTTGTTACGCATAACTTATCTCCTATGTCGGTATAATTACAAATCAGCCCATTGGGCATAGGACTAACCACGCCTTTTGTAGGACATCAACACCCTGGATGAAGGTGGTGCATCTCCATATTTAAACTCCATACGGACAAAGTTGCCAACGGTGGGGCTATACCACCATTTTTCAACTCCCTTCCAGTTACTTGTAAGGCTTTTTGAATTCCATATTAAAATCCAGCAATTAAATGTGCCAGCCGGTACCTCAATGGTTTCCCTGCCTTCAACCTTCCATGATGTTTCATGAACCCTCAATATTTTGTTGGCTAAATATTCGCGCTTAAAGGTGACAGATTTCCCATCTTCAAGGGGGAAAAAGTTTTTAGGATTTGGAGAGCGGTAGATTACCTTGCGCAGTATATTTCCGCTTTGAGAGCCATCCCTAAACAGTCCTTTGCGCCGCACCCAATCGGAAGTATTGTCTTGCCGAACCAAAGTTCCCAATTCTCCGACAACATTTTGGACCCTGAGAGCATAATCATCGCTATAACGCCACCAATCCCCTTGATGCCAGCTTATGGGACCCGCATCCAGCTCTGAAAGTCCTGCCGTATCTGTTGTTCTCTCATTCGGTACCGGCTTTTTATAGGTATGAACAACACAGCCACCAAGAAAAAATATAAAAAACAACATCACAACACGGACGAAATGAGAATGCCGCATTATCAACCTCCTTCACAAACAGACAAAAAAAACTGTACCGCAATGCAGTAAACTGCAACTTTCATTACATTAAATTTTGT
>JADFZS010000109.1 GCA_015232405.1 Magnetococcales bacterium
TTCCCGTTTTGGATAAAATAGGCCTGGATCTTGGCGCATCCCTTGTCTTCGATATGGCGGACTATTTTGGCGTCACGGTTGAAGGCTCGCCAGCCGGAGGAGAGTATGTCACCGTTTGGATTGATGGGGAGGCGGGCATTGGTTGGGGCCTGAACCCTCTTCCCATATCGGTTGGGGCCTCGCTGATTGACATCTCTTCCGGGCCGGAAGATCCAGAGATGGATTGGAGTATTTCCATTGGCAATCGCACGGCGGGCGTCTCAACATCAATGATCAGCTTGGACAGTGATAGTGAGGGTGCGGAACTCTTTTCAATCGATGGTATCGAAACGGACATTTCCGTGAGTTTGATTTCGGGAAGCGTGAATCTGCACCGCTTCGAGGTCAAGAAGGATTTACTCGACGGAATGTTTTCCTCCGCATTCGCTTCCAACTCTGGCGGGTTGATCTCGAGTACGGCAATGACTCACGCCATTGCCAATATTGCGGACGCGATTATCGATGTTGATGAATCAACCGGCGCTTTCAAGCTGGTAAGTCCGTTCCGCAGCTTTACCAACATGGATGATGGAACAAGTACCCATGTTGGCCAAATCAACTCAGTCGTTGGCGGTTATGACAAGGATGGCGATGGCATTGGAGACTTGGCGTTCTATCAGGGCATGTCGGGTGATATCCGCCTTTTCAATGGGTTGAAGGTCATAATCGAGAACACCGGACCCCAGGTGGATAACTTTCATGTCAAAGTCACCGGAATATCGGGCGATGGATGGGGTATCAGCGCCGAAGATGGGTGGGAATTTGTACCATGGGACGACCACAAGTTTGATGTTGAAGATGTTCCTGGCGGTAGCTCTGCGGATCGATTCGTCGAAACCAATTGGACCGTATCCGTTGGGCCTGATGCGGCGCAAAATGCGGTCGTGACTTTCGAGCTTTCATACGACGGCCAGTTTTTTGACAATGCCGTTGTTGATACCAGGACAGTCACATTGACGAAAGGGGAGCCTTATATCTCAATAACCACTGACCCAATGGATGTTCGTTATGTGGACACTTTTGATCTTTTCCAGCATGGGGAATTGGCGCGTTTAAGTCAGATCACCTACCGACGAGGGGCGGTGGATGATGACCGTATGGCCAAGTATGCCGATGGAACTTTGGCCAATGATCTTTCTGGACTTGCGGACCCAACTGACCATAGTGCGGACGATTTTGCAGCCAACCTTTCCAAGTCCCTCAAGGCCTTTGGATTTGCTGTGGATGGGCGATTTGTGGCGGATACCGATGCCGACCACGGACATAGCTCGATGTTTGCGGCAACTCGAACCAACTCGGATGGAGACAAAGAACTTTTGATCTCCTTCCGAGGAACGGACGACTTGTCAATTGACAGGCCTCAGTTCATCAAAGACGAATTGAATGGAGATGTTTTTGATTCGCACTATGAGGCTGTTCGTGATCTGGCCATCGGAGCCATTCTTGAACATGGCGGCGATGCCTCAAAAATATTCCTTACGGGACATTCTCTTGGCGGCGCTCTTAGCCAACGTCTTATTATTGAGCTTTTCAAGGCGTCCAAAGATCCAAATGAGCAAAACCGGCATGTGTTTCGACAAGCATTGGAGAAGCTCCAAGGGGCAGCATTCGGTTCACCCGCAGCTGTGAATATCACCGGCTATGTGAGTTCTGCCGCCGCCGCATCTCTGGCTATTGCTGATTTCAACGAGTTGCAAGGGTTGGTTGAAAACAGATTCTATCTGTACGAGATTGATGAGCCGGGCATGGATGGCGACCCCATTGCCCACATCACTTCTCCGGTCGGTTATACTCATATCGGAACGCGGATCAGCCTGGATGCGGTGGCGGGCTCTCGGCTGGATGGTTACAAGGATAGAGAAGGGGTCGATTTCGACGACCACGATTTAGAAAACTACATTTGGGCTCTGAACCGTTTAGTTCAGGGTGATGAGAATGTTGCTGCCCACCATTGGGAGGAGGATGGCGCTGGTGATCTCCAGTCAGTAGCCGCCGCCAGCCTGGGCAATCAGAACAACCATGTGGAATCAACGCAAGGTAGTTACGCCAGTGAATTCCTGAGGGGTGGCGATGGTAATGACGTTCTGAACGGAGGCGCTGGCAACGATATTCTTCTTGGCGGGACGGGCAATGATGCGCTGACGGGTGGCGCCGGGGCGGATACCTTTGTGATTACCCGGAATAACGCTGCTGGACAAGGTCAAGACGCGCTCTCCACAGGGCGAGATTCAATTACCGACGCCTCAGCGGATGATGTCCTGCTGATGGCGGATATCTCCATCAGATCCGCATCACTGTTATCCCACCTGAATACCGGATCTGGGATGGTTGATCCACTAATCGGAGCGTTGGGGTTTGATTTTGGGAACGGGCAGGACCAACTTCTTTTTCTTCGCTCCTTGGATGACCTTTACGTGGCGGCTTGGGATTCGGCTTCAGGGACCAATTACATAACCAGCGAAGTGGATGTGACGGGCTGGTATTCTGAGAGTGATCCTCAGCAATTGGGCCGTATCGTCCTGCGAGATGGGTACACATTCATGTCCCAGGATCTGCCGGTCTTCAATGAGGTCGATCTTGTTCGGAATCTGACAGTCACTCTCTCAGATCTTCAGTATCAGGATGGTTCCGGGTGGCAATTTGATCTTGCCGATGCGGACCTGACAGCCAAGATTATACGGCCCTATGGGGGATCGGTCTGCGTTGATTGCCATGGGAACGAGAGTGACAATCTTTTGTTGGGGCGATATGATCAAGATATACTTGATGGTGGCGCAGGGGATGATTTCTTTTATGCCAGTGCTGGAAATGACATTCTGACGGGCGGAATTGGTCTGGACCGGATGCTGTTCTCTGGATCCTTTTCTGACTATTCCTTGGTGATCCAGAATAACGGGCATTTACTGATTGATGGTCTGGAAGGGGCCGATGATCTTTATGGGATTGAGGAACTGATTTTCAGTGACCTTGTCCTCTCCACAAACCAAGCTCCGACCGATTTAAGTTTGAGTAATTCACTCATTTCGGAATCTTCATTAGCAGGAACGGTAGTGGGGCAGTTTCAGGTTGCAGATCCTGACGAAGGTGAGACGTTTACTTTCTCCTTGGTGGATGATTCTGATGGCAGATTTTCAGTAGATGCAAGCACAGGCGAGTTGACCATGGTGGGTGGGCTGGATTATGAGTCTGCTGCCTATCATGATATTCAAGTCATGGTTGAAGACCAGTTGGAGAATACTCTTCTGGAAACAGTCCGTATAGATGTTGAGGATGTTAACGAGGCGCCAACAGATTTGCTCTTTTCTGGTGGTTCGGTGGATGAGGATGCAGCGCTTGGGACGATTGTTGGCCAAATCACCGTGGATGATCCAGATATGTCCGACTTGTTTAATTTCTCCTTGTCAGATGATGCTGGAGGGGCGTTCAAGATCGACGCTGCTACTGGTCAGATCAAGGTTGGTGATTTCTTGGATTATGAGGGTAATTCGAACTATACCCTCCAAGCGGAGGTAACGGATCAGGCGGGTAATTTCCTTTCTGAGTTCTTTCAGGTGAATGTAAACAATCGTCCCGATGATGGTGATACTATGCATGGGGGTGCCGGTCGAGATCTATTCTTGGGTGGCGATGGTCATGACACTCATTATGGTGGTGAAGATGCCGATATTTTCTACTTCCGAACGGGGGATTCTGGGACTGATATCATTAAGGACTTCAACCCTTCAGAAGGTGACATAATCGATATCGCAGAATTGCTGACGGACTTTAATCCGGAAAGTGATGACATCAACGACTACCTCCAGGTAGTTGATATGTCAGGAGATGCTCATCTGAACGTCAATACGGATGGCGCTGGATCTGATTCCGTCACCGTTGCTATCATGGAAGGGGTTTCAACGAGTCTTGATGATCTTTTGAATGGAGGCAATCTGGTTATCGTGTAAAATGCCAAATTGGGCAGTCTTGGGGATTGTGTGATGGTTAGAACATGTTTCTCGACGAGGCAAGATGAGAATGGGCAATAATAATAAAAAAGCTGAAAATGTCAGACCTCTTATGTCGAAATTGTTCATTTTGGCGACGATATGTTGCGCCTTGCTCCCATTTTGTCAGCAAGTCAGCGCCATGACTTTGGAAGAAGCCGTTGTAGAGGCGATTCAGAAGCATCCTGTTGTCCAAGCTGCTGAAGCTGCTATGCGCGCCTCTGGTTATGCTGTCCAGGACGCCGAAGCCGGGTACTACCCCTCTTTTGATATACAAGGTGATGCAGGTCGACAATACGCCAATAACTCAACCACACGAGGGCGTGGCGAAGGAGGTGAGACTACGCTCCGACGTTCTGTTGAATTCAAACTAACTCAAAACCTGTTTGATGGGTTTGCCATAAGGTATCGAGTTGAGGCAACTGAAAAACAGGCAGAACTTGCTAGATACCAACTCATGGACTCTCAAGAAGTGATTGCCTTGCGGACTGTGGAAGCGTATCTAGCGGTCCTACGTGGGCGACTGGTTCTTACATTATATGAAGAGAATATCCACAAACATCGACAAGTCCTCAAAGATGTTAGCGTGAAGGCGAAAAAGGGAGGTGGCAGTCTTGGGGATGTGAGTCAAGCCGAAAGCCGTCTTGCGTTGGCTGAGGCTGGCTTGACATTGGCCAAGGGTGAACTGCGAGATGCTGAGGCAAGTTTTCTTGAGGCTGTTGGGGTCGCTTCTGATAGTTTGGTTCATCCTGGTTATTTGTCCGTTCCGGTTTCATTGGATGAGGCGCTTGAAAAAGCAGTACTGAGTAATCCGACCATCTTAGCGGCTATGGCTGCCATTGAATCGAGCGAAGCTGATCTCAAATCGGCAGACGCCGCTTTTATGCCAGCATTGGATCTTGAACTGACCGAAACACGTAGTTGGGATACTGATGGTTTGCGCGAGCGCACAGTTGACCGTCGCGCTGTCGCCGTTATGACATTTAATCTGTTCCGGGGTTGGGGTGATATCGCCAAGAAGGGGCAGGCTCGGGAGTCGCTGACGCAATCTCAGTGGCAGCGTGATGAGTCGGTGAGGTTAGTTAAGAAACAATTGAGAGTGGATTTTAGTGCCTATGAAACTGCTCGAGATCGCGCCGAAGCCCTGAAAGTGAGGGCATTAGCCAGTGAAAAAGCGGTTCAAGCCTATAAGAGCCAATTTCGCTTCGGTACTAGATCGATGCTCGATGTTCTCGATTTGGAGAACGAGTTGTTTCAATCTAAAGTGGCTCTGGTGGATGTGGATACACAACATCGTCTTGCCCGTTACCGGATAATGGCCATAATGGGCGGTCTGTTAGAAAGTCTGGATTTGGGGGGTGAGGCAGCCGTCTCATCACATACTGAACACAACTGAGTCATAATGTGATATGAGCCAAGATCCGCCTGAACATGAAAAACCAGATCAGGAAGGTGAACTATGCCAAGAAAAGAAGCCGCTTGAGCTTCAACCACCATTTTCCCCAGAAGATCCCCTTCTGGAGAGTCTGGTTTTTTTGTGTAAACATCATGGTAGACCGCGTTCTGCAGAAGTCCTCAAAGCCGGGTTGCCAACTCCAAGCCATGGGAGGTTGACCCCAAATCTTTTTATTCGCGCCGCCGAAAGTGTTGGTTTTAAATCAAGGATTGTCAAAAGGCGCCTTGAGACTATTCAGGAACAGGTGTTGCCTGTTGTCTTAGTTCTTCAAGATGGTCGAGCTTGTATTATGCTTGAGAGACCTTCAAGTAAAATAGTTCGATTGTTTCAACTTGAAACAGGTGGGACAGAAGAGGCCGTTCTACTTGATGCCTTGGAAAAGGACTACTCTGGATTTGCGATTTATCTAAGACCTGATACGGAGGTCTCCTTCGACAAGGAGGAAGAGGAACGAGAACGCCCAACTTTTTGGTTCTGGGGGGAGATCCTTAGTAACTGGTGGACCTACTCACAAGTTGGTCTGGCAGCCGTATTTATCAATCTTTTCGCTCTTGTAAGCCCCTTGTTTATAATGACAGTCTATGACCGCGTAATTCCCAATAACGGCATGGAGACGCTATGGGTGCTGGCTACTGGCGTAGCTACGGTCACTATCTTTGATTTAATCCTAAAGTCCCTGCGCGCCTACTTCATTGACTCTGTTGGCAAGAAGACAGACGTAGCTCTTGCCTCTAGAATTTTTGATCAGGTGTTGAATATGCGTTTGGGGGCTTGTCCTTCTTCTGCAGGAGCCTTTGCAAATACCCTCAGAGAATTCGATAGCTTGCGCGAATTCTTCACCTCAGTAACTTTGGCCGCGCTTGTCGACCTTCCGTTTGCTTTCCTCTTCATTTTTGTCTTGTGGTTGCTCAGTGGTCCGGTAGCTCTTGTGCTGATGCTTGCAGTGCCGGTTATCCTTATTTATGCCCTTATCATTCAGGTTCCCTTAAACCGCACGATTCGCAAGAATTTTAAAGAATCTGAGTTGAAACATGGTGTGTTGGTGGAGACTGTTGGGGGCCTTGAGACCATCAAATCCATTGGCGCAGAAGCCCGTATGCGGCGCATGTGGGAATCAGTTGTTGGTCTTACGGCAAGGTCGAGTCAGAAAGCTAGATTCTATTCTACTTCTGCGGTGAACTTTACTGGAATGGTTCAGCAATTAACTTCTGTTGGAGTGGTTTTGTATGGGGTGCACCTTATACAGGAAAATGAGATTTCAGTTGGCGCTCTCATCGCGTGCGTTATGCTTGGGGGGCGTGCTCTTGCCCCCTTGGCTCAAGTAGCCCAACTCATGACCCGGCTCAATCAGTCAATGTCCTCTCTTAAAGCACTGGACAAGATTATGAAGTCGCCGGTCGAGCGTCCTCCCAATCAGAATTTTGTTCATCGTCCGAAGTTTGATGGAGAGATTACATTCCGCAACGTAAACTTTACCTATCCTGGTCGTGAAGAACCGGCTCTGAACGACATTTCCTTCTCTCTGAAAGCTGGAGAGCGGGTTGGAATTATTGGGCGGGTCGGGTCAGGTAAAAGCACTATTGCCAAGTTGATTCTGGCCCTGTTTGAGAACCAGGAGGGGACGATCCTAATTGATGGAACGGATATTCGCCAAATTGACCCAGTAGACCTTCGTCGTAACGTCGGCTATGTGTCACAAGAACCGTTCCTGTTTCGAGGAACAATCAGGGACAATATAACTGCATCCGCTCCACACGTCGGGGATGGCAATGTCCTTCAAGCGGCTAAGTTCGCTGGTATTGACGAGTTTGTGGACCAACTTCCAGTGGGGTTTGATCTGCCGGTGGGGGAGCGGGGAGAAGGTATCTCCGGGGGGCAGCGCCAAGGGGTCACGGTGGCGCGTGCTCTGATTAGGAACCCTTCTATCCTTGTTATGGATGAGCCTACCAGCGCTATGGATGTTACATCTGAAGGATTGTTGAAAAAGAAAATCACTGAATCTTTATCAGGACGAACTCTTATTCTGGCGACGCACAAGCTCTCCATGCTTTCCCTTGTTAAGCGGGTCATTGTACTGGACCACGGTCGAATAGTCGTGGATGGTTCCAAGGATGAGGTGATGAAACAGCTTCAGTCAGGTGATTTGCGCAGCCCAAAGGCCAAGAGGTGATGGCTATGGTACAGCGTGAAGATATGGAATTTATGGATGAGATGAATGCCGCTATCAAAAGGAAGCCGCGAGTCTCAGCTAATTTGCTGTTTTTTTCTATCATAGGATTTATCGTCTGGGCAGTTTGGTGGGCGCATAATGCCCAATTGGATGAAGTATCTATGGGGATGGGAAAAGTGATTCCATCCTCGCAGGTCCAGATAATCCAGAATCTTGAAGGAGGAATTCTATCTGATCTTAGGGTTAAGGAGGGGGAGGTTGTTAAGAAGGGCCAGATTCTTTTAGTTATTGATGACACTCAATTTAGATCAAAGGTCGGAGAGGAAAGAGTTCAGAAAGAAGCCTTGCAGGCAATGGTTGCAAGATTAACTGCAGAAGTTACAGGCATGGATCTTGTTTTTCCTCCTGCGCTTCGAAAGGCAGCACCAAATTTGGTTGTTAAAGAAGCTGACTTTTTCCGTTCAAGAAAAGCTGAACTAGATTCAACAATCAACATTATTAAATTAAAAAACAACCAAAAGCAGCAAGAGTTGCATGAGCTGAATAC
Organism: Magnetococcales bacterium; assembly: GCA_015232405.1. Classification (GTDB taxonomy): domain Bacteria; phylum Pseudomonadota; class Magnetococcia; order Magnetococcales; family JADFYX01. Next base: position 8,196 of record JADFZS010000109.1, read on the forward strand.
GCGGGTTTCCCAGTTACAAAAGAGTTTTGAACTTGCCAATAAAGAACTTCGAATAACCCAGTCAATCCTGGAAGAAAATGCTATCTCTGAGGTGGAATTGATACGAGTTCAGAGGCAAGTAACTGAGATCGAAGGCAATTTACTCAGTGCTCAGCAAACCATTCCCAAGGTCCAGCTTGCTATATTGGAGCTTGAGGAGCAGATAAATGAGCAGCATTTGAAATTTGTTTCCAAGGCTCGAGCAGAATTGGGGGAGGCTGAAGCTAAACTGCGTTCCTTAAAGGAGGCTATGACTGCTAGTGCTGATCGATTGGGTCGAACAGAAGTTAGCTCGCCGGTCAGTGGAATTGTGAAACGAATCCTGGTCCATACTGAAGGAGGCGTTATCAGGCCAGGTATGGACCTTTTGGAAATTGTTCCCCAGGATGAGACACTTCTTGTTGAGGCAAAGGTGCGACCTTCCGATGTAGCCTTTCTTCATCCAGGCCAGGACGCCAAAGTTAAAATCACTGCCTATGATTATGCTATTTATGGTTTTTTGGAAGCTAGGTTGGAGCATATCAGCGCTGATACCATACTGGACGAGGAGAGTGGACAGAATTTTTATCTCATTCGCGTTCGAACTAAATGGAACTTCCTGCTTCACGAAAGCAACCAGTTGCCAATTATTCCGGGGATGATTGCAGAGGTCGATGTTCTAACTGGAAAGCGAACGGTCCTGGAATATTTGTTGAAGCCGATTCTAAGGGCAAGGAAAAAAGCAATGCGAGAGCGCTAACTCCATCAATCATAATGAGTTTGGGCGCGCCGTGTAATAATCAGTCAACTGGAGCCACCCCCCATTTCCTCTGCAAAATCTATGGCTCACCTCACGCCAAGCGAATATCTGACCATGAACCAGCCGTAAATCTCTACGAATGAGTGGCACTAATCATGGGAGGTTTACAAAGGTTCCATGACGCTTCTGTATGGTAGCGATTTTTGATAGCATATCAATAGGACATAACGGCAATTATGTCCCGTTGTTTATGGGGGACCTATACCCCCATTTTTTGCTCTTTATGGACCATTTGTGTGCTGGTGATCACCTGGACTTCCCCTTGAGGGGTTGTTAGCATGCTAGTCTATTTTTTGTTTCAATCATGCCGTTGTTGTTTGGGGAGGATGACCATGGAAGAGGTGGAGCTGGGAGGTATCAAGTTCGGGCATAGGCTCATCGAGGTGGAAAACCAACAAGAGATCGCCAACGCATATGCGGAAGCCATGGTTCAGGAGGATTTTCTTGAGCGCCCGCATTCGATCATTATGAGCCTTGAAATTTTCAAGAAAAGCCTCGAGAGACTAAGGGGCCATTCTGAGGATGAGAAATTGGCCTTTATTTCCTCATTGGTTGACAATGGCATGCCCCCAGAATTTCAAGGCATGATGATGTATATGGCTGGGCTGGTGTTTGATTACGAGTGTGCCAGCAAGGTTGAAGAAGTTATTGATGAATATGGGCACCCATCCCATAGTGTCATGGTGCTTGTGGTTTTCGGGCATATTGCAGATAGCCTCTATGAAAAAAATGGAATCTGGCTCGTTCCTGGTGATATCACTGGTGAGAAGTTGCAATTGATGGCAAGGGGTGGGTTGTCTGACTTCCTGGCTTGGCGAGTTCTTTTGTCTGCCGCCGCTGAATACGATGGGGCTCAGGCTGTCGCTAGACTGCATCCTGACGAATGACGCTATTAATTGCTGTGCCTAGAGCGGGCATGTTCTTTTAACTTCTGCGTGTTTCAATATGGGGTTTCTGTGTCTAATTCACCCGACTCCAAGTTTAGTATTGTAAATGTTGATGGTCTTGATAATTTCATACTGCTTTACAAGGATTCCGAGGACACTTCGAACGCTGTTTTTAAGTATCCTGATCTTATAAAGATTCTCGTCGCACTTGACGGAAGGTCTTCCATGGAGAAAAAAGACTTCATCTCCAAAATGCCAGAAATGGGGGTACATGTTTCTGTCCCCGCCCTTCTTAGCCTCGTTGATATTAACCTCACTTTTTCTAAGCTCAATGAGTTTGGAACATACCTGGCGGACTCTGTTGACATATCGCTTGTGGATACAGATGTCTGTATTGCCTACTATCACAATGATAGTGCTGAAAATGCACGTCTTTTCCTAGTTCCGGAAGGTCTCTCTAATGATAGAACGAGTCGTATGTTGGCTGGTGACCTTGATAAAAATGATTTTACCGCTTTTCTGTTGTCAGCATACTACGATGAGAATGATAAGGAGGGGCTAAGTCTGGATGAGCTTTCGGATGAAAATTTTGGTCTTAGTGATGATGTCCTGAAAAAGTGGGGATTGTAGTCCTTTGCGTTACCTCTTCTAGCTTTTCATCGCCCTTTTCTTTGGGTGCAAAATGTCCATTTCTTCCAATTTCTATCATGTTTTGCTCGATGTCGATGAATTTTCTGACTTGTTTGCGCCTGCTTACAACATCCCTGGGGAGAAATCCTTCATACTGCTTGCTTATCCTGACCTACTTGCCTGCCTTGGGCGACTTCAGGATTTACCAGATCCAGAAAAACTAGATTTTGTTGCTGTGCTGTCAAAAGAAGGGGCAAAAAACAATATTATAATGACTTTCCAACTCTTTGATGATATTGGCCTTTCTTTTTCTGAGCTGAAGCAAATTGGTTCTGGTTTAGAGGAAAATTTTGGAATACTTCTCCCCAGGCTGACCATGCTTGTTGTTTTTAAAGATGTTGTTGAGCTTGGGGGAAGAAAAATTTTCTTACTTCCTGACTGTCTGTATAACGGGAAGCTCCAACGTGTTGTAAAAAATGATTTTGATGTTGATGATTTTGTGGCATTTGAACTTAACCATATGACGATATCCTTCTAGATGGTCTGGTGCATCCCAACAAGGTAATTTCCACGACATGGCCAAACTCTCTTGGCGTACAATTTTCCCCTTTTCCTAAGGCACACCACCTCATGATGGGGGAACCATTTTTAATGGAGCGTATATGGGAAATGAAGGCGCACAATATCTTTTTAGTTTGGTCGAAGTGAACGATCCTTCGGTTGTACATGGAGAATACGTTCAAGCGAAAATAATGGAAGAGAATGATAATAGGTTTTTTTTCTCTATTATGCGCTACGCTTTTTTTAAGGAGTTGTTGGAGCGTTTCGGTAAATATGACACTGAGCAACAGACTAAAAAATTAATTGCCTTAACGGCACAGGGGTTAAAAAAGGGCGTCTGGAAGACTGTTGCGCTTAGCATACGAACTAATTTTACAATCAAGAGCCTGAATGAATTTGAGGAACTAATTTTAAAAGGAGATTACAATCCACATGATTTTTCAGTTTTTGTTGTGTTTGGATGGAAGAACGAGAATTTTTGCAGGAATGCCATATACTTAATTATGGGGAATATAACTCCACAGATTTTAGAGACCACGAAATTTAAAGAAGAGCGTTTGCCAATTTTCAAAGTTCAATTCTATGAACAACCTTAGCCCTTCTCCCAGATTGGATTTTCTTTTATGCCAAATAGAGATAAATATATAAATGTTGGTGTTAAAAGGCCACTCGGCGGCATACAAGATGATGCTGTTCTAGGCCTCATGCGTGCATCAGAATACGAGTGCATGAAGTTCAGGGATCAGTTAAATAATGGACACTTTATCCCAGAACAGTTTGGTGCAGAAAAGTCTTTGGGTCATATACTCGGAAGAGACGGGAAGCAGCTAACTGTCTTTCTGAATAATTTCGCAAAGAGAGATTTAAAAGAAAGTCTTAACATTACAGGAGATAATATTATTCAAATTTCAAAATTTCTACAGGGTCTTGTGAAAGCTCCAATTGTCAGCAAGGAAAATATTGAATATAGATATGCTGGTACTCTCCAAGCAGGAGAATATGTCAATAAATATAGGGACTCTCTAGACTATATTCTTCGTGATAGAAACAATCCGGTAGAAGAGAAAGAAATACCGCCTTTTGTCGTTTTACAAGAAATCTTTGCCATTGAAGAGTTGTTGCCAAAAGCAGAGGAGATGAATGGTCATATTTTCAAAAAGAAACTAATCCATGTTGACGAGACCGGCGATCTTTTGAGGTGTGCGGAAGAATTGAAAAAAGACGGTGTACCTGGCGGTAATGCGTTCCTAATGCTCAAAGATTATAAAGCATTTGCACAAACAGTCCTTGTTGATGATCCTGGTGCCAGTCTTTCCTGGCTCATAAAAACTCGGTTAAACGAACTATTGTTACGATTTTATCCTTACATTAACCTAGAAATCGTCTTAGAGCATTTCAGAAAATTCAATCCCACATTTGCGAGCACATATGATGGGTTCATGATTAAAAAACAACAAATGCATGATTCCGAACGAAGGGGGCACCAAAATGGGGAGCATTACCAGAAGACCAAAAAAAAGGCTTTGGTCCTCTTAAAAAAAATTAAGTTCCCGCTACTTTCTCTTCAATATGGCCATCCGCTAGGATACGAGGACTATCAATTCTTTTCTGGACTCGAACAAGCCTATACATGGACAGATGGGTATCGATTTGACCCGTCTTTTGCCGGTTATGCCAAATACATCAGCGCTTTCCTTCCAGACCTTGCAAACCAGGCTGAGGAGCTGGTGTCGCCTCAGGGTTTTTAATCATTGAATTTCTCCCCCGCGTAGTTAACACTACATTTAGAAGGGCTATAATATTGTTGCCTAGCCTTGGTTTGGAGCGGTGGTGTGGCATATATTGTCATCAAAAAAATCAGGAATAAATACGGCAACATCTACCCGTATTTTTACCTTCAACAGACATACCGAGTTGGGAAACAGGTAAAAACTAGGTCTCAATATATCGGTCCCGCCGGTGGCCACATTGGAAAAGGAACTATTGCCGCCGTTAATCACGTTCTGGAAGACCAGGCAGTAGAGAATAAGGGGGCCCCGAAGGCAATCAGGCGTGTCTTAAAAGATTTCGAGGGAACCACAGATGCAACTGTTGATGCTATCAAGGGGGCGATTACAGCATCTCTTCACCTGGCCGAAGCCCCTGGGACACAAGCCGCCGGCAATCAGGAACGAGCCCCAGTCCAAAACAGAGTTGCCCAATCACTCGAAAAACCTCCTAGGAAAATGCCGCCGGGGAAGGTCATTCAAGCAACAAAGGAAACAAAATCACTCATCAAGGCTTGGAAAGATTGGAAAAAAAAACGCCCTCTGCCACGACAGGTGCATGCTGGCCCTCCAAGCCTAAAGGTCAAAGTAAACCTTGAGAAGTATGCAATTTCACACAACGCGATGAAGCGGGATCTTGGCAATGCATTGAAAATCTTGAAGAATATAGGTGTTAACACTACATCCTTTCCTAACATTCAGCTTCAGCATGGGAAAACGGTTCAATATTATAAAAAAGCCCTCTCCTCAACCATAGCAGTGACACTTCCACGCTGGGGAAAAGGGAATCGTGACAAGTTCAGACATGCTTACCGAAAAGCCATTTCCAGATCATCATTAGAGCTTTTGGAGGCCCAGAAACCTGAGCTGGGTCTGCATATCAAGTCTCAATTTGACGCCTCTTTTAGGGCCACAAATGATGCCTTAAATGCTTATCTCTGTAATAGCAATGATCCACATAGCTGGTCAAAAGTCATCGCCCTGAAATGGTTTGGCTACATGAACCATGTCTACAAAAGCAAAGTCTCACCGGAAAAGTTGGGCCTAATTCAATACGGTTCGAGGAAAGATTGGCGTGAAGAGTTCGTCTCTATTCATGCTGAGATACAGCGCAAAGGTTACAGCGCAATTATCAAAAAGGCGGAAAAAGAAATTTTCTTGGCAAAGAACGAAGAGAGCTTGGCTGTACGAGAAAAAACAATCTGGAAGTCAAGAAGAAGAAAGAGAATGAACCGAGCAAGGGCAAGGATGAATGCCAATGAAGAACTGATTCGCAAAGTGCGCATTGTCAGGCACGCATTTAGTTAACACTACATTTTTCTCTTCTTTGCTCTCTTCTCCCTTGTCTGGTCACTTCCTCTATATTTACTACCTAGGGCCTTTGGAATCCAGTCTATGACCATGAGATCGATCTTGATTTGGAGGTTTATGAGGATGAGCTGGTGAAGACGAGTAAACCGACAAACAAGTCGTCTTATGGGACATAAGACGTTTGAATACATTTGTGTGGCCTATCTTTTTGTTTTGCTTGAGTTTTCTCCTTTCAAAAGCCTTGCCCCTAAACGAGGTCTTTACCGATGCTACAAACGTGGGGATATTCTGATTGCAAACCCTCCCCTCTACGCTTATCCTTTGCCCTTTCCGGTTCGTTGTTTCCGTCCTTGTGGAGATTTTCTGCGTGTCCCCCCAGAGTGCCGATTTCCCCCTTGATGCCTTGCGCCGTCATTTATACATGATTGGTGCGACTGGCTATGGCAAGACGGAGTTAATCAAGAAGGTGATCTATGGGCTGTCCTATAATCCTGATATCACCTGCACCACAATGTTTGTTACGCCTCATGAGAAAGATGCTCGTGAAATAGCTAGATGGAAGGAAAATGCACAAGGACATGGTGAAAATCTAATCTATATTGACATGAACCTTCTGGATGATTGGTATCCTGTTCTAAATCCGTTCGAAATTGTAGATAGGAATAACAAGTCTGAGGTTGACATCTTTTCCAATATGTTGACGTCTGTAATTGATGATCTTGTTGCTAATTCTGAGTTATCTCCTAACATGGTTACACTGCTTGTCCCCTGCGTATCTGTCGTGATTAAGTATAGTGGGAGTCTTGTATCTTTGCAAGATTTTATGGATGAAAATACAAACGAAATATGGATAACGAGAGGATTAAAATCTGAAAATCCTATGCACCGTAGATTCTTTAAATACGGGTTCCATAGGCCAAACCTTTCAGCTACAAAAAATTCAGTCTATATAAAGCTCCAACAAATTCTAAACTCCGAACCATTGTATAGAATGCTCTGTGGTAAAAGCACTATTAATATTCGGGAGATTATGAATAGTAAAAAACTTGTTGTTTGGAATCTTAGTCCTGGTGATGCTGGCGATGATCCCGCCATCATATTTGGACGATTTGTAATTGCCATTGTCCAATCCCTAGCCCTCATGAGAAAAAAAAGATGGCACCCTGATAAGCGAGTTCCTTTGTTCCTGTATATTGATGAGTGCCAGGATTACATGTCATACAACAAGAGCGTTGATAAATTAATACGCCATTCCCGTAAATTTGGTCTCCACCTTGGCCTGATCCAACAATCTTATGCGGAAGGTATGAGTGCGGGTTTGGCGGAAACAGTAAAACAATGTATGAATATTCAGATTTGTGGGACTTCCCACTCTCCAAAAGCAATGTCTGCTATGGCTGGGCAATTTAAAGTGAAGCCTGAGGTGCTTGCTGGTCATCAATGGGGAAAGGGTGAGTTTGTGGTAAAGGTTGGTGAGGATAAACCATATGCATTTTATAACAAGACCCACCTTCTTGAAGACTCAAATGCAATGTAAGCGCCCAACAAACCCCAGGGTTCCCAATAATGTGACACGCCGTCATGCTGTTATCTCCATCACGACAATTGGAGGACGCCATGGCGGAGGAGTTGACGGAGCGGCAGCGGTATTGGTTGGGGCATCTTCGCGCTTGTGAAGAGTCTGGCGGTTCCATGAAAGGGTATGCCGATGATCACGGTCTGGCGGCCCAGGAGCTTTATCATTGGA
>JADFZS010000010.1 GCA_015232405.1 Magnetococcales bacterium
ATCCAGCACTGGGTTGATAATTTTGCTCAAGAAGATATCCGTGTCAAATACTACAACGCCCAAAAAGTACCTAAAAGCATCATGATGACCATGGCCGATAACATCCATGCAGAATTGGCAGCCAAGGATGTTCCCATCAACATGGATGAACAGGTTTTGTCTATTGAATCCATCGAGTCGTGGTATCGCGTAACAACGAACAAAGGTAGCTATGACGCTAAGAAACTAGTGTTGGCAGTTGGTCGACTCGGTGTACGACAGTTTGTAAAACTTGCCGATAATATTGGCATAGAATATATGAAGAAAAACTTCAACACTGAACTTGGCATCAGGGTGGAAGGACACTATTCTGTTCTGACGGGAATTGATGATGTCTATAACGATATAAAACTATTACGCTCCCTACCTAATGGTGAAGAGTTACGTTCATTTTGCCAAGATTATAGGGGTTACATCACCAAATGTGTTTATAACCTGAAAGGTGACAAGACCATTACCACTCTAGATGGTCATATCATAGGAACCGAAAAGGAAGGAGGCCCTCTATCCGATGCCTTCAACCTTGCTATTCACTATCGGTTTCCCTCAGAAGAAGATAGCCTGAACGACCTATACCGTACCATCGGAAAGATCCGTAAGCGTGGCTGTTCTTTGGTTCAGACCATGAGCAGTTTTATGGATGGGACCACCCCCGATCCCGATGCAGAATATCAGGTTCCCTTCTCGATGCCTGATGTCGAAGTCGGTGATATCAATGCGATGATTCCAAATCGTATTCTTGACCCAATCAAAGAATTTGCCCATCAAATTGACAAGGTTCTTCCCGGATTTACACATCCCAATAATAGCGTCTACGCCCCTTCCTTTGATATGGGGTGGAGTAAAGTCAAATTGAACGAAAAATTCCATACAACAGCCCCCAATGTCTATGTAGGTGGTGATGTCACTGGACATTTCCGTGGTGCACTTCAGGCATGTGTCTCAGGTCTGCTAATCTCCCGTGATATCCTGGAAAATTCTAAATGAATATCATGTTTATAACTGGAAACCGGGAGAAGATAGACCGAGCATTACACTATTTCACCTCTTCACAAATTCTCCTGCAACCCAAAAAGATACCCTGTCCGGAAATCCAAAGTGAAGATCTGGAAGCTATTGCGACAGCTTCGGCTCTCTACGCAGCAGAACAGTTACAAAGCCCTGTTGTGACCAGTGATGTTGGGTTTTACATCCCTGCTCTCAACGGCTTTCCCGGACCTTATGCTGCTTACGTAGAACATGTACTGGACCATACCGATATTTTGAACATGATGGCGGTTAAAGAAGAGCGTCGCGCCTTCTATCGAGAAGTTCTCTGTTTTTGTGATGGTCGTCCCGGTCATGACCCCACAGTGCGCCTGTTTTCGACAATAACTGAGGGGATGTTAGCTACAACTCCTTCTGGAACACACGGCTATAATTTCGATAAGATTTTCATCCGAAAAGGGGATGATAAGACCATGGCTCACTTAGACGATTCACAACGTGCCATTGCATACAGTGGCGAACATTGGAAGGAACTTAAGACTTTTATAAAAAGCAATTTCCCGTTATCATAAAACTGGTTTGGGGATGCAACCACAAACCTAACGGTATTAAAGAGGTCGTAGATGAATAACCTGAGAAGCAAAACCCTCTGCATTTTCTGTGGCTCCTTTTCTGGTGCCGAAGAAGAGTACACCACACAAGCTAAAGCCCTTGGAGAACGTCTTGGTCAAGATGGAGTCAAACTGATTTTTGGAGGTGGAACAACAGGCTTGATGAAGGAGGTTGCCGATGGTTTCTTGGCCCACGCCCCCAAAGAATGGCTCACGGGAGTGATTCCGAAAACACTGATGGATCGTGAAGGAATACATGAAGGTATCGGTGAATGTCACATAACGGAAAACCTATTAGATCGCAAAATGTTGATGATCGAGCGCGCTGATGCAGTCATTGCGTTGCCAGGTGGGTTAGGAACCTTTAATGAAATTTTTGAGGTGGCCCTGCTCAATCAACTAAAACTGACACAGATTCCTATTTCTCTATTTAATATATTGGGTTATTTCGATCCACTGGATGCACTGTTTCGTGCGACCATGGAAAGAAAATTCTGCGACTTGCAGGATCTGGACGGCTTGATTATGGATGCAGACCCTGATCGGCTATTAGATAAACTAAACGCTATGTTTGACCCCCAAACTGGATCTAGCTGATGTTTTTGGATATGGGTGTTGTGGTAGGAGCTTATGCCCTACTGCGCTGGTATGAAAGACAGAGAGATAAGAACGAAGAGCTCATCAGACAGAGTGAAGGGGCGTTGGTGGTTGTTGATGAGCCAAGTGAAGAGGATCTCTACGGTCAGAGCCAGGTATCAATCCTCAGTGCGGAGGAAGAACGCGAGAAACACCTGCATTTTCTAAAGGCCAGTGGAGCCACAATCGGTTTAAGCATTTTTAGCTTGATCTATCCACCAGCCATTTATCCCACTTTGGCCCTCTTTACCTACTCAGCCATCCCCTATATGCGTGAGGTCGAGAACTCCATATTCGTAAAGAAGAAGGTTGACGGCTGGGTTCTTTATGGCGTTGCAGACATTCTAACTCTGGGTATTGGTCGAATTGGTACTGCCGCCTTTGCCGTTAGTCTGGTACATACGGCTAAATTTGTCATCAGCCATGCCGAAGACCGTTCCCGAAAGAAATTAATAGATATTTTCGATCAGCAACCTCGTAATGCGTGGGTTTTGAAGGATGGTTTAGAAATAAAAGTTGATCTGGATCAGATCAATATCAATGATATCGTAGTGGTTAATACTGGGGAGATGGTTCCCATAGATGGGGTTGTCACTGAAGGTGTTGCCACCATTGACCAACACAAAATGACAGGTGAGTCGCAGCCAGTTGAGAAGGTGGTCAATGATGATGTTTTTGCTGCAACTCTAGTAATAACAGGGCGTATTTTAATTCGCGTCACCAGTTCCGGGCAACAGACGGCAGTTGCTCAGATCACACATATTATCAACAAATCTACGGACTTCCAAACAGCCACCCAACTGCGTGGAGAAAAATGGGCAGATAGTTGGAGCAAACCAGTTATGGGGTTGGCGATTGCCAGTGCCCCTTGGTATGGCATAACGGGATTCATCACAATATTGAATGGTCATATTGCCCAGACCATTCGTTTGACAGCCCCATTGAGCACTCTTAACCATATCAAATATGCGGCAAACCGGGGGATTCTGATTAAAGATGGTCGGGTTCTAGAAGAGCTGCACAAGATTGATACTATACTGTTTGATAAAACCGGAACGTTGACCAGTGAAGAGCCAAAAGTTGGCGATATACACTGTTTCAACGATCAATATAACAAAGAAGAGTTACTTGTTTTTGCCGCCGCCACAGAAGGACGTATGGCCCACCCCATAGCTCATGCCATCGTCAAGCGCTCTGAGGCTTTGGGGCTTATTTGTCCAGAGGTGGATGATCGTAATTTCCAAGTGGGTAATGGGATCAGTGCAAGTGTGAATAACAGACTTGTCCAGGTGGGAAGCAAGCGGTTCATGGAGAGTCAGAAAGTCATGCTGCCGGAGGGTCTAGAGGATCTCATGCAGACTAGCCGTGAGCAGGGACATGCGTTAATTCTAGTGGCTATTGATGGTAAGGTCCAAGGGGCTTTGGAGATTGAGAGCAACATTCGTCCTGAAGTTCATGGTCTTATGAAGCAGTTGCGTAACCGTGGTGTAAAACATTTGGCTATTGTTTCCGGGGATCATCGTTATCCAACAGAGAAGTTGGCTCGTGAGCTTGGTATGGATGACTATTTCTACGATGTCCTACCCCAGGACAAGGGGGCATTAGTAGATACTCTTCATGCTGAAGGGCGGACCATCTGTTTTGTCGGTGATGGGGTCAATGATGCCATAGCCATGAAGAAGGCGGATATTTCCATCTCTTTGAGTGGAGCGACATCCATTGCCACTGATACGGCACAGATCCTACTGATGGATGGTAGTCTTAAGCGGTTACCGGAATTAATAGACCTATCCCATAGATTGGAAGAAAACCTTCAAAGAGCCTTAAGTTTGAATACAGCTCCAGGTGTAGCAATAGTTTTTGGCACCTTACTTTTCAGGATTGATATTTTGGTAGCCATTCTCATTAGCCAATCAGGAATGATGGCAGGTATAGCTAATGCTTACCTACCTTTTGTGGATGAAACATCAGAGCAAACAACTTCTGCCAAGACAAATAACCCCACCAATCAGGATCAGATAGATTGTGAGACTACACAACGGGACACCCAGCAACCACAGTCGTAGGTGGGTGTCACTTTAGGAAACCATATTTATCCAAATATAGATGGCCCACTAACTTTGACTTCTTGTTGGGCATTATCTTTACATTTATCCAGTTAGTTGACAACGCTATCATTTTCACGATCATGATTTTCACATTGACTGATTCCGACGGGTCTGGATTGTTTTACTGGTTTGTTGTCTAAAGTTTGGAATGTAAACCCTTCTGGCCTCAACCATTTGATCATGTAATCTTTGTCTTTTATATCACCATTCTCCTGAAAAGATATTGGACCTGTAAGGCCCTGACAGGCATTCATAAAACGAATTTCATCGGCAATTTTGCTAGACTCTGATGTGCCGATTTTTTGAATTGTCTTTAGCAAAATATTGATCGTGTCATACTCAATTGCTGCCAATCTGTCTGGTGGTTGACCAAATTCATTGCGGAATTTTTTTGCAAAAACAGAATTCTCTGGAAGCCGATAGTCGAACATTGTTGGAACAGCGACATTGGCAAATAATTTACTCTCTTCTTGCCACTTTTTGATGTTATCCCAAAATACAATGGAATCCAAACCTTCGCCGCCAATGAATGGTATATCCTTGATCCCTCTCCCTCTAAATTCCTTAATGATTCTTTCTGCCATCGAAGTGCTGGTAAATAAAAATATAGCATCCACTGAATTTTTATTCTGTAACTCTCTTGTGTTCATAGCGTATGTGGTGAGTTCCCGCTGTGGGGTGCTAGTGAAAAAAGAGCGTTGGCTTGCTACTTTAATCTCATATTTCTCCGATGCAGCTTGGGAAAAAGCTTTACTTAGCTCAAGAGCATAATCACTACTTTCATTATAGATCACCACATTTTCATACTTGTTTTGATGTGCAAATCTTGCTAACTGATTGCCAAGTACCACATTAGTGGGAAGCATTCGGTAAAGATTGTTAAAATTCATGGTGGTGAGAATAACGTTGGTGGCGTTAGGAGTTATAAACAACATGTTACTCTGCTGGTAAATCAGTGAGGCTGAAAATGCCAATTCTGAAAAAGAGTGCCCTGTGACCGCCACCACCTGGCTGGAATGATTGGAAAAATCCCTGGCAACTGTGCGTGTGTACTCCTTGATACTGTCTCCGGCAGTCAAAATGGAGGTGGTTTCCAATATCTTGAAAACTGCTTCTTCTCGCTCATCAATGATAAGTTCTATTTTCTGCCCCAATACTCCACCGGACTTGTTGGCCTCTTTAACTGCCAATTTAGCCCCTTCAACGAACAATCCTCTACCTTGGGGCCATGCCACGCCAATGGTGATCGTACCATCTTCATGGTATTCTTTTTGATTCGAATTTAGATTGCACCCAGCAAGGTATAGAAGAGCCAAACAGAAATAGGTGATTTTCACAAATATATGGTTCAACATTTTGTACTTAGACCTTTACCAGCTTGTAATTAAATATAATTCAGTAACTTAAAAGCACCACAACCAATTTTGAAAAAATGGATAGGTACATCTCCTGAATATATCAAGCTTTATATTTAGAGTATCTTTTTATTAACAAGAAATCCCGATACAGTAGCAATAAATTTTCCTTATTCATAGCACAACTGAAATTTGTTCGATCAGATGGTTATTGGTGATTGCTCTTGATAGCATATGAATATCTCAAAATTATTTGTTGATATTTGTTCCATTAACACAAAGTATAAGGTATAAATAGAGATATTCATTTGTTTTACCGCTACTGGAAAAACAAATTTTTTCTTTTATGCTTATAAAAGGAGCACAATTTGTGGCTAAACTTGACGAAAAGCAATCAGACAACACTAACGACGAAGAGAAATCTTCTAGCACTTCAAAACAGACTGCTCATGAAAAACGAAAAGAGCAGACAGCCGCAACAATTAAAAAATATACAGCTGGAGCAATGGCAGTTGGGGTGGTTCCGTTTCCTCTCTTAGACTTGGCCGCTCTAGCAGCAATCCAACTCAAGATGCTACACAGTCTATCAAAAATCTATGATGTTGAATTTGAAGCTAGCCTGGGCAAATCGGCTGTAAGTAGTTTGGCAGGCGGTGTCGCATCGGTATCTGGAGCCGCTCCACTAGCAGCCAGCCTGACCAAATTCATCCCTGTTGTTGGTCATGCCTTATCATATACTTCTCTGGTTGTACTCAATGGAGCCAGCACATTTGCCATTGGTAAAGTGTTTGAACAACATTTCGCTTCAGGGGGTACATTCTTAACGTTTGATCCAACAAAAGTACGTGAATATTTTACAGAACAGTTTGAAAAAGGTAAAAAGCTCGTTACCGAAATGGGTGAAAAATCTAAATCAAAACCTAAAATGGAACCAGCAACTGCAACCAAGTAAAAATCTATGCTGTTTTAATTGATTTTTATTGCTAACCATATAACGATATAGGCATTAAACCATGAAGAAAACATCTGAAAAGAAACCACCCGTTACTACCAGCACACCAAAATCGAGTACAACCAAGCGTCCTGGACTGTCCAAACGCACAAATATCAAAGCAGGTGGCTTCTGGGAAGACCTTAAAGCGTTATATCCAAGCTTCTCCAAGTAATACACCCCCTCCCCCTTTTCTTACCCGATTAGGGGGCTTCTTTTTTAATACAGCTCAAAAGGATCTTTTTCTTCCAAGCCTTGGATTGGTCTGTATTTCTGTGTTCTTCATAAACAAATGTTTGCATGATAAACATTTAACTTTTCATTAATCTATGGCTATACCATTTTCGGAAACTACCAGATCACTGAATGCTGATAAAAATACCTTCATTTCGTTGTGGTTGGTATTTTCAGCACTGATCTTGTTTTTATGGGGAGCATGGTTTTTTGCAGGTAGCATTTATCATTATGTTGGTAGCCAACGAGTTACCATTACCAAAGAGCCGCACCCAACTTGGCGCTTGGATGATAACAAAGGCTTGGTGAAGCCCTATCATCGTTACCTGGTAGAAACCCAATTTGATAAGGAGGATCTGTCACTTATTCATCCTGGTCAACGCATATCCATTCACACAGATAATAGTTCCGCCACTTCCCAGAGTCCTTATAGCAGTCTAATCGAGAAAGTTGACCAAAAATCAGGCTTGGTACAGACTATATTGGAGATACCTGCTGATAAACCACCTCAACTAACAGGTTTATCCACACGAGCTGAGGTAACTGTTTCTCAGCAAACTCCAGCCGCCTTTATGTTTCACATAGTATCTCGGGAAAACAAGAACCCGTGAATGCTTCCGAACGTCGTTTTTTCATCCCAGAAGTTATCCAAAGCTCCATGATGGACTGTGGCCCTGCGGCTCTCAAAGCCATGCTGAATGGTTTTGATATACCAGTTAACTATGGTCGATTGCGAGAGGCATGTCAGACTGATGTGGATGGCACCTCAATTGATACCATGGAAGATTTGGCAATACAGTTAGGTCTGGATGCAGAGCAACTAATTACTCCGGTTGATCATGTATTAATCCCTGAGGCTAAAACTCTACCAGCATTAATCGTTGTAAAACGCCCCAATGGATCAACTCATTTTATAATAATCTGGCGATTGTTTTTGGGATGGGCACAGATTATGGACCCCTCAACTGGACGCCACTGGGTTCGTACTGAAACCTTATCCGATCGGTTTTATCAACATAGCCAAGCTGTCAGTACCATTGATTGGCTGGAGTGGGCATCTTCAGAGATGTTTATCAATGTTTTACGGGCACGTTTGCTAAATGTTTGTATAGACCCGGATTGGGCAGAAGCCTGTTTAAAAAAGTGCACAAATAATGAGAGCTGGTATCCTCTGGCTAGTTTGGATGCCGCTACACGCATGGTTACCTCTCTTATCAATGCTAAAGGTATTAAGCCTGGAAAAGAGGCAGGGGAGCTTATCAACCGTTTTTTTCTCAATCCTGAGGAAATCCCCAAAGGTTATTGGTCCGTTCATGCCTTACCAGAAGATGAGGATACCCTCTTATTCAAAGGAGCCGTTATAATACACAGTACGGGCCTGGCCGAACCTGTTATTGCAGAAAGATACATTGAATCTATAGATAAACAGAATGCTGAAGAAGAAAAAGAAAAAACAGCCTCACCCTACTCACCTGAATTATCTGCAGCTATGAATGAAGAGGTTTCTCACCCAGAACGCCACATTTTATCAGCTATGCGAGAAGATGGCTTTTTTACCCCAACCATACTTATAATTTGTGCGATATTGGCTGGTGTTGGAATTACTCTTGAAGTTCTTGTGTTACGTAATTTGATGGAGATCAATCAACAAACCCAACTCATGTCACAACAGTTGCAAACCTTTGGGCTGGTTATTCTATTTTTCATATCTTTATTGATACTTGAGTGGCCTTTAGCACTGCTATCCCGCCAAGCAGGTAAATATCTAGAAGTTCGCTTACGATTGCGCTTTCTAAAAAAACTGCCACACCTCGAAGACCGTTATTTCCATAGCCGCTTAACTTCGGACATGATCCAGCGTGCTTACGATTTACGTGAAATATCTAATCTTCCAAATTTGGGGGTCAATTTTTTACGTATACTGGCGCAAATTATCCTTATCACCATAGGGTTGACAGTGATCTACCCAGAAGGTACAGGCCGAGTTATTTTCAGTTGTGCAGTCGTTATTTTATTAGCTTTCTTGTCCCAACCATGGTTACAAGAAAAAGATATGCAGTTTCGGACACATGTGGGAAGCCTCAGTCGTTTTTATTTGGATGCATTACTGGGTATTGTTCCTATTCGGAGTCATGGTGCTACACAAGCAATTCAAACACAACATGAACGATTATTACTTGATTGGTTCCGAACTGGACGAGATTTTTTTAGAACTTTTGAATACATCTCACTGTTAAATTTTTTAATCAGTACCGGACTGTCCATATGGCTAGTTCACTCTTATTTAAATATTGATAGGGATAGCAGTGTAACTTTGGTATTGCTGTATTGGTTGCTCCAACTTCCACAACTGGGAAACCAGTTAGCTGAAAGCACCCAACAGTATCCAACATTGCGTAATCGTCTTTTGCGACTTCTAGAACCACTTTCTGCACCCGATGAAAGTCACTCTTGGTACTCCGCCGATCAGCACCGCCCAACCAATGTAGTATCTCCTGGAGAAAGTAAAGAAAAGAAACTTGGAGTTAGCATCAATTTTCACCAAGTTAACCTGATATTATCAGGCCGAGAGATTTTGCAAGATCTGAATGTCAATTTGGCTTCTGGAGAACATGTAGCGATAGTGGGAAAATCAGGAGCTGGAAAATCCAGCTTAGTGGGATTGTTGTTAGGATGGCATCGACCTGCTACTGGCGGTACTGTTTGGGTGGATGGTGAATTACTCCACGGATCACGCCTGGAACAGTTACGTCAAGAGTCCGTGTGGGTAGATCCTGAAGTACAATTATGGAACCGATCGTTAGCGGACAATATTAACTATGGAAAAGAGAAAGGTAGCGACATCTCAGCCGAAATTTGGAGTCAGTCAGAACTTTTAGATATGCTCCAATTCTTACCTGATGGTGATCAAACTATATTGGGTGAAAATGCAGGGCTACTTTCTGGTGGTGAGGGGCAACGGGTACGGTTGGGTCGTGGATTAAATAGGAACAACGCACGATTGGTTATCCTTGACGAACCATTTCGAGGCTTGACCCGCCACCAACGAAGCCAGTTATTAGGTAAAATTCGTCTCTTTTGGCAGAATGTTACTCTATTATTTATTAGCCATGATGTATCAGATACAAAAGGTTTTGATCGTACATGGGTAGTTCATGAAGGTCGTTTGGTTGAAGATGCACCACCACATGAGTTAGCTGCTAATCCAAACTCTCATTATTCACAATTATTGGAAGCTGAACAAAGTCTACATAAATTAATTTGGAATCGTATTGACTGGACAAAGTTATACCTGGAAAATGGTCAATTAACAGTTAGTTCAAAACGATAATTTTTTTTATATTATTAATAGCTATAAGGCGCTATCTTTTTTCTGCCTCTGTATATGAAAGATAATATTGCCCCATCAATTAGATTACCTCTATGTCTGTAACTCAACTGACTTGGCCACACTCACGCCTACATGATGCTCTACCATTGTTAGCTAGACATGTTGGGTTTTCATCTGCTATCACCCCCCCTACTGCTTTATCTGAAGATGACCATTCTGCGGAAACCATCCACCATTGGTTAGAAAATACAGCTACTTGGATGGGTGTGGAATTTCTGGCAGTGGGAACAACATATCCAGAGTTAGAAACCATGTTGGCTCACGCTGGACCCGCAATAATTGAAATTCCAGTGAGAGAAGGTCGTGGTTTTCTTCTGCTTATTTCTGGAAATCGTCGCCGACTTACCCTGCTAGGAGAAGATGGCAAAAAACATAAGGTTCTACTTAAAGAAGTCCGAGAGCTCCTCACCAACCATCTGGAAGCTCCCCTCAGGCCAGCCATGGAAAAAATGGTTCAAGAGTTGGATATTCCTGAACATCGCCGAGAAAAAATATTTCAATCACTGTTAAGTGAGCAACTTAGCAGTGTACATATTGGTCGCTCTTTTTGGCTGTTACGCTTATCACCAGCAGATGATTTTTGGAAACAACTTCGTCATGCCGGATTTGTAAGAAAAGCAGCTGTTATTTTCACCAGCACGATAGCTTTTCAATTGCTCATATTATTATCCTGGGCAGTGATTGGTAAATCTATAATTTATAGCAATAGTTTTAGCGGTGCCACTGAAATATGGTCGCTACTATTATTGACAGCCATCCCCCTTCAAGTATTCAGCATTTATAAGAAAAATCAGATTTCTCTAGATTTTGGTGCTCATCTACGCAATCGATTGTTAGATGGCATTCTCCAGCTCAAATCAGAAGAGGTTCGCCACCAGGGTAGTGGGCACTTTCTTGGCTACATAATGGACATTGAGATATTGGAGGGACAAAGCCTGACTATGGTGTTTGCCTCTCTCATCTCATTTATTCAAATCCTATCAGCCATTATCATCCTGATGCTGGGGGCCGGGGGCTTGTTGCATGGAATGCTGTTATTGGGTTATTTTATCTTTCTTCTCTATATATCCTATAAGTTCTACCTTGGTTCCGGGCAACAATTGGCTCATTACCGTAAAATGAGCTGTGATCTGGCAGAACGCATGATTGGACATCGTACTCGACTTTCACAGGATAATCCAAAGTATCGCCATACCGAAGAAGATGCTCTATTGGCTCGTTATATACCACTGAGCAAACGGCAAATGAAATTCATCGCCTTTATGGAAGGTGTCGGTCGACGTGGATGGCTTCTACTCTCTATAATAGCTCTTCTTCCAGAACTTACTTCGGCTCAACCTGATATTGGCTCGTTGGCCATAAGCTTAGGCGGCACTCTTTTGGCTGCCACTGCTCTCAACCAGTTTGTAATAAGCCTCCGTAATATTTTACGGGCATCACAAGCCTGGAAACAGCTGACCCCCTTATACCACAGCTCAACTAGACGACGATATCAAAAACCACCTCCTTTCATCCCTGACGCTCAAATTGATCACTTGGCAAAGTCAAACTCATTGATTCAAGGAGAAAAGCTAGAGTTTTCTTATTACAATCGCACAATTTTAAACCGCTGTTCTCTAAAAGTTGAAAGAGGTCAACGTCTACTGTTGGAAGGTCCCTCTGGAGGTGGAAAATCTACTTTAGCCGCACTTTTAGCCGGTTTACGCCAGCCAAAAAATGGAACAGTGTCACTATTTGGCCTTAACTGGGAGCAATTGGGAGAAAAAGCCTGGAGACAACGGGTAGTGATCACTCCTCAATTCCATGAAAACCATGTCATTACCGACACATTTGCCTTTAACCTGCTCATGGGTCGCCCCTGGCCACCATCAAGACAAGATTTGCTAGAAGCTAGAACTATTTGCCAGGAACTAGATTTAGGCGACCTCTTGGAAAAAATGCCTGCAGGAATGGAACAAATGGTTGGAGAGTCTGGCTGGAGACTCTCTCATGGTGAACGTAGCCGTCTATATATTGCTAGAACCTTACTGCAAAAAGCTGATTTGATCATCCTTGATGAGAGTTTTGCTGCCCTTGATCCAAAAACCTTGAAAATTGCCCTCGATTGCGTTTTGCGTAGAAGTAAGACACTATTGCTCATCACACACCCATGAGGAAAACCGATAAATGAACAATATAAACAACTCTTCATCAGGCCAAAACAGCACTATTCCTCAACCAAAACCCCATCGTGGTATATTAAAACGTATACGTGAAATGCTCTGGGATAAATTGCCCTATTTTATATTATTTGGCTTTCTTATCACTCTGACGACAATCTTCCTTTGGAATCGTATAGTTATCTTTGTCGAAGCCGGAGAAGGCGGTGTTCTTTACCGACCTCTATTGGGAGAGGGTGTCATAACCGACCGGGTTTATTCTGAAGGAATGTATATTCTCTTTCCTGTTAATACTCTGACACGTTACAACACAAGGGTGCAAATTCTCCGTACTGAATTTGATGTTCTTACCAACCGCGGCCTCCCAGTCACATTGAAATTGGCTATACGTTACCGGCCTATTTTTGAGCTTCTAGGTGTACTCCATCAACGAGTAGGTCCCAACTACCCCAATAAAATTATTATTCCACAAATTGAATCTGTATTGCGTAAAGGATTGGGGAAACATTCACCAGAAGAAATATATACAAACAAAGGTTTATTGCTAAGTAAGTTGATTGCGCAAGCTATTGAGGAGGTAGGACGAAAATATGTAATCGTTGACGACATAATTATTCGTAGCGTTAGCCTTCCTCATGAAGTTAAGAGAGCCATTGAAAAAAAACTAATTGAAGAACAACGTTTCCTCTCCTACACCTTCCGTTTACAGACAGAAATAAAAGAGGCTGAACGCAAACGTATTGAGTCAAAAGGAATCAGGGACTTTTCTGAAAATTTGAAAGCCAGTGTGACTGCCAATGTGTTGCGCTGGAAAGGAATTGATGCAACACTCAAACTAGCTTCATCACCAAATTCCAAAATAGTCATCATAGGTGGGCAAAAAGATGGTATGCCATTGATGCTCAATGCAGGTAATTGGTCTGATTTAACTCAAAAACCCCAACAATAAATATTTTTTAATATTTTTTATACTATCAAACGATTAAAATATCAGCTTAACCAATCTCAACGGCATATGAGGATTAAAAATTAAATGCACACTTCCATTTTAATAATACTGTTTGCCAGCTTGATTGTTGGCTATCTTGGCCGTCATCGAAAAATGGGGTTTTGGGGATATTTTTTTGGTTCCATACTATTAACGCCATTTGTCGGATTAATTCTATTAGCTGCATCCGGGCCGAAACAAAAGGATTAATACAGGTAGGAGTTTAGAGAACCACATAGTTCAAACCATGTAATAGTTTCTTCATCCTAAAGCCAAATTCAACTTGAAGGAGGATAGGATGGACAAAAAGAGAAGATCTACCGTTAATTTGTATCCAAACAAGCAAGCTCCATCAAACAGTTGCCAATATATGTTGAGTGTGACTTCATGAAGCGAGTGGTCCCAGAACTTCCAGATACTGCAGTCTAATTGGTTACATTTCTATTATGTAATATATGCAGGTAAATATAAAAACATATTGTAAATACATATACATGGACGCATAATCATACTTAACTATTAACAGTTATAGAGATAATGCCATGAATGAGATCTCTGACCTAACTGTTAATGAAAAGAGACTTCTGATGGCAATGGTAGCGAGGTGGGATGATGAGTAAAAAACGCAATTTGTTTGATGAACTGAGTCAGTCTATTGATGAAGCACAACAGTTCGATTCTGGCAAAATCACTCTTAAGACAACTAAAGTCGAAGCACAACCACCATTGCATATTGATGCTAAGACTGTTCTGGAAACCAGAGAGTCTCTCCATTTATCCAGAGGGGTTTTTGCTCGTTGGTTAAGGGTCTCTCCCAGAACATTGGAAAACTGGGAACAAGGAAGATCTAGACCCAATTCTCAAGCTGCAGCTTTGATCCTTATGATACGTAAATTTCCTGATACCGTAGATCGGTTAGCTGTTTTATCATAGTTTCATACTTAGTTGGTTGCTCTACATAAACTTTCAAGCATTTACATCATGTTAGAAAAATCTCTATTTTTTTAGATATCTTCACATTTCTCATACTTTTCTATTTTCGATACCTACACGACACAACTAGAATTATTTAAATTGGTCTAGTATCATGAAAAAGTTGTATTAGCTTTCTTGTGGTTCCAGCAAACCCCAAGACATGCTTGCTAATATTTCTACCATATAAGCATGTAAAACCAACCAAGGAGCCTCATGAATTCAACAGTCAAAGGTAACAAGCTCGAAAATGAAATATTTAATCTATTTTCTAAAATGATCTTGGAAAATAGATTTTTATGGCTAAAAAGTGAATGCTGTCAGATTCGAAGAAAACATGGGTACTATTCAAAAGATAGAGAAAAAAATATCATATTCGATATTTCAGTTGAGATAACCCTACCAGGACAAGACAAATATTCACAACTAATCCTAATTGAGTGTAAAAATTACGAGCGCAAAGTTGAGTTTAGCGACGTACAAAACTTCCATTCAGTAACTCAGCAAGTTGCTTCATCAAACTCAAAATCAATTATCGTTTCAACTAATGCTTTTAATGATGGAGCTTTTAAATTTGCAAAATCAAAAGGAATAGGGTTACTTCGCTACTTTTACTCTGATGAGCTACAATGGGTACTTGCTCGATCACCTTCTAGTATGAATCCATTGCTTTCATTTGATACTGACTATTTAAATTCTTCCTCCCATGTAATGTGCCAACAAGATATTAAAAGCAAATACTTTGATTGCCACGGATACTCATACGGTAAATATACAACATCATTGAACGAATTTCTGTATCGATTAGTAAATGTAGGAGCAAGTGAGAACTTTAAAAAACATTTTACCAATGTCGAAGATAAATTAAAGTCAAAGACTCGGTTAGTGCCATTCATAGCAAACAAAAAAATTGAGGCAATAAGTCAAAAAATTTTACAAAATGTCAGTTATACTAAAGGCCCTACCCCACTGGATAAAATTTGCAAAAAATTATCCGAAGATACTGGTCTAGAATTGCTACAAAACACAACCCTTGCTAAAGGCGCATTAGGGAGCATCTCGTTTGATCCAATTGTAATCAAGTTAGCTGAGGCCCATGCAGAGGATGAGTATAGGGCGAGGTTTACTTTAGCTCATGAAATTGGTCATTTAATTCTAGAACATGGTAAGTACATGAAAAAAGAACTGTGTCATGAATCAGATTTGGACATAGAAAATCCACGATTGATCGGAATTCAAGATATTGAACGGATGGAATGGCAAGCAAACTATTTTGCTTCGTACCTCCTTCTACCTGAAAAACAGTTGAAGGAGTCATTTTATTTATTGGTTAAAAAGTATTCCTTGATTAATCGTGGACATGGTGTGCTTTACGTTGACAATCAAAAATGCAACAAGGACACATATTATGGCATTACAAATCGATTAAAAAAAGAGTTTAAAACTTCTCGTAGTGCATTTCAGATACGTCTCAGGAATCTTGGGCTTCTTACCGATTTTGCGTCAATGAACTACAAACTCTCAGGACACTCATTTAATTCTTGATGGAACTCTGATGGTTTAACAATCAATATTAAACAAATTTATGTACGGGAGTTATGGAGTGGGAATTCTGGGGCCACTCACATTACCTGGAGAAATTCTTGTAATAGTTATGGGTCCACTCATTATCTATTAATGAGTTCTGGTAATTGGAAGTTTTGAATCCACTCACTTAGTTCTTTGATATCACAGTAGAAATTTTGATATTTTCGTAACACCATACAAATTTGAATAAAATAGCCCCAACTGTGGACGCTAATTTTTACAAACCTACCAGTTTGCTCACAGCCACACAGCAAAGACAGACTCCCCTGTAACCGGAGTGCCGGAACTTATACTACCTCAAAATGTCCAAATGGTCAGTTATGTGAGAAAAATCAAACAATAATACTTACTAGCTAAACAACTGTTTTATTAGGATTTGGGGTCGTATTGGAGGGGAGTTTAGAGGTGGGGGAAAATGGTGTTGTACTTACAGAAATATCCTAAAAAACTAGAAGGCAGTTAGGCTGGTTCCACTTTATTTGGAGAGGTCAAATGTCACTGAAATGGCATGACAAGATAATGATGGCTATCGGTTGTGAAAAACCAAACCACCCCACAGAGACTACCAGGAAGGATGACTCCTCTTCAACCACATCAAGCCCTAATTTGCACGATGCTGCCCCCATTTTACGTGATTCTGCTCTTAAAATACGCAAAGCTAGCCTCAATTTACTCAAGACCCCTCGTTCTCCACAAAAAGAGACTCCCACCTTAGTGGATTATTATAGGGAGATCGCTCGGAGCAGGCTCAAATTACAAATGCTTGGAGAAGAGGCCAGAATAAACAACCTTCGACTGTGTGCCGCATATCAAGGTCTAATGAAAAGCATTGATAGATTCAAAAAGTTACAAAGAAAACCACAAAACAAGGTTACCACTATCTCTCTACCCCTTTCCCAACACAATATCCATAACATTGGGCATAGGCAGATCTAATAAAACGTGATGGTTTCCTTTTTATTTGAGAAGTTACTTCTCAAGAAAACCCAGACGAACCCCCAAACTGACAAATGCTCCTGCGGTTATGCGGTTGAACCAGATCATCCATGTTGAACGGTCATCAAGTTGATTGCGAACTGTTGCAGCAAAAAAACCATATAGCACAAAAACCACCAATGTCATGACCATAAATACCGCCCCCATACCCACCATCTGCAAGAAAACATCCCCTTGATCAGGAACAATGAACTGGGGAAGAAAGGCTAGGAAGAACAACGATAATTTAGGGTTTAAAATGTTAATCAGAAACCCACGAATAGCGATTTTAAAATAGGAATGGCTCTTAAGATATTGTTGCTGGGCTTGAGGTTGTGCGCCTTCTTTGAGTGTCATCCAAGCCAAATAGAGAAGATAGAGCACTCCAACCCATTTGAACCATTGAAAAATAATGGCACTGGTGTGTAACAGCGCTGCCAAGCCAAAAATTGTAGCTAGCAAATGGGGTAGAATCCCCAAAGTACAACCGACGGAAGCAGCCCAGCTAGCGCGATGGCTATGGGTTAAAGCTGTGGAGATGGTATATAGAACACCAGTTCCAGGAGCCAGAACTACAATAAAAGCGGTTATAAGAAATTCACTGTTCATCTTTTATGATAATTTAATACCCTCTTTTTTTAATACAGAAGAAATTATCTTTGCTTCTGGCAGCAAGATAATATAATTGCTACACGAAATATCATACCGGGCATTGTCAATCTTCCGAACACACTGATCATAGACTTTCAACCTAGATTCGGCAGGAAATTCAACCGTTCTTTCGCCAATATTTTTTTAATTTGACTCTCTCTAATGAAAAATATTTTATCCTATCTTCACTATCAATTGTCTTGCCTCGATATTTTTTAATCATTTTCCAAAAACCGAGGCTTGGGATTTTATATTGATCAACCTTCTTTACTACTATACAGGTCAAAAATGGGCGTTTTTTAAGATAATCTTCCTCATCCAATACATCAAAAACATATTTGAGTTCGTGATTGCTCCAATTGTTTTTGGTAACAGGGGAAAGTTTCATTGTTGATGCTAATTTATTGTAGTTTACTGTTCCGCCTTTTATAGCAACTTTTTTTAATTCACGAGCTACCCGTTCTTTAAGTTTAGTTCTGTTTTTTCTATTTTTTCCAAAAAGTTTACCAAACCTTTTTTTAAACTCTTTCTTGCGTTTATCTATCTTTTCCTGTTTGCTGTCACGGTCTGATTTCCTTCCAGAATTTAAACCTTCACAAACATAAGAGGCATGGGAATCCCACCCAAGGGGCCAGCTTTTAAAGACATATTCATAACAACATGGGCATAGAACTTTTTTTGATGTGATACTATCACGGTCAAGATCTGCTGCATTCACTATAACATTGTTATAGACCTTGTCTTTTTTTACTCCTCGACTAGTTACTTCGTTTCTTAATTTCGGTTTTATTGGCATGGTAATGATAATCCACTGTTTTGCTAGAAATATAAAAATTTATAATCCGTTTTTAATTGATGATCGTATTTTATCATATCCTGTATTTAGGACTATGTCATTGATCAGCTATATAGCTTTTGGTCGGGGGAGTAGTAGATACTGGATGGTCAACATTTTTCAACCATTAGTCAGACATGATTTTATTATCGAACGAAATACCACCCTAAATTGCCTAGACATTGTACCATTTGATTTCAATCTGAGGATAATTGGGATTGCAGGCCAAGGCGCACTTCAACCATTTCGTAATCACCTTCAAGGCTTTTTATCTTAAAGCCCAGTTTTTCTACTAAAGCAAGCATGTCGTCATTGCTGCTCAGAACCAAACCAAATATGGTCTTGGTGTGCCGACTATGGCAGTAGTTGATCATTTTATTCATAAGTAGACTACCCAAACCCTGCCCCTGGAGATCAGAACGGATCAGGATGGAGTACTCTGCCTCCTCGTTATCTGCTGTGGTTGCGGTGTTGACCACCCCCAAACACTCCGGTTCACCTTGGGGTCCAAGAGTCATGGCCATGAAAGCCATCTCCCGGTCATAATCAATATGTATAAGCTGAGCCAGTAGTTCAGGGGTAAGATTTGTCATCTCACCACAAAAGCGTAGCTGTCTGTCCCTTGAAGATGTCCGCAGGATTAGCTGTTTGTATGCCACTTCATCTTCTGGCAAAACTGGTCGCACCAATACGTTACGTCCATCTCTAAGTATGATATTTTCCTCCAACTCTCTAGGATACGGCCGGATTGCTAGACATGTTGTATTATCCGCCACATCAGAGAGGGCGATGCGAGCATCAATCACCAGACAGTCGTCAGGGCCAGCAAGAATGGGGTTCATATCCAGCACCTGTATTTGTGGGTAATCTATGACCAGTTCTGATATCCGCACCAGGAGTTGCTGGATTCGACCGGAATTGGCCAGTTTGCGGCCATCTTGTGTGTCTAAGATGGTTCCAATACTAGTACGGGTGATCAACTCCTTAGCCAATGACATATTTAGGGGTGGCAAGGTGACGGCGCGATCCTTACGAATATGGGTTCTCGCGCCACCAGGACCA
Source organism: Magnetococcales bacterium (assembly GCA_015232405.1). Taxonomy (GTDB): domain Bacteria; phylum Pseudomonadota; class Magnetococcia; order Magnetococcales; family JADFYX01. The sequence goes on from JADFZS010000010.1 coordinate 19,582, forward strand.
AAACGAATCAGTTTTCCAAAAAGGCTATCATTTGCTATCCCTGCCATAATGACAAGATTGTTTGGTCTTCTGACCATCTCCTGAACAACAAAACCGGGGAAAGCCTCTCCTGGGTTATGTTCTTGAAACTCTTCCAACATCCTTTGACCCAAATTGGTCGCCTCCTCCTTGCAGGATACATCTGTAACCATATGACCAGTAAAATATTTAGCAATAATACTCTTGGAGCAAGGTCGCAAAGATACTGGGTATCCCACCTGGGCAGCAGCATTAACTACATCTTCAAGGGTATTTGCAATGCGGGTTTTTGGTGATTGAATCTCATAGCTCTCTAACAACTTGGCTGTCTGTTCCTCATCCATGAAATAACAGCCCTCTGACATTATTTTTTCTATCTCTTTTATATTCTCTTCACGTTGGGCAGGACTGATCCTGGAGGTATAAACCGGGCTTTGCAGCATCATATCCTGGTTTCTTTGGAAAGAGGCCAGATAGTGGAACCCCCTCGCCGCTTTATCCGGTGTTGAAAAAAGTGAAACATGGGCTTGAATGAAGATTTTACGAAGATGATCCAGGCGGTCTAATGGCATACCAAGCCAACAGGCCATGACATTGCGCATGGATTTTTTGCACAGTTCAGTCACCACCTCCGCCACCTTGTCCCCAGGGGCCATAGGGGTTGGTGCGTGCATGACCAGGATGCCATGAATCCCCTTTGCTTTCAATAATATATCCATCACTGCGCGATACCTACTTGCATCTGCGTCACGACCGATATCCAGAGGAATTCGTGGTGGTCCTGATCCGGCATAGACAGCGGATAACGCCTTGGAAGTCTCTTGATCGAACATATGGAGCTGACTGCCTCCAGCAACCAGTATATCTACAGCCACCTCTGCCGGACCACTTCCATTGCACAATACCACCAGGGAGTTACCTAAAAATGGGCGACTGTTGGCTAGTGTTTCAACAGCATCAAACAGTTCATCGGTATGGGTTACCCGCAGCATGCCAGCTCTACGTACGGCAGCATCAAAAACTTCGTCGGAATACTCCTGGCTGTTTTCGTCTGCATTGACGATTATTGTTCCATCATTACGGCGGTTTGCCTTAATGGTGATAACAGGCTTTATTCGGGATATTGCCCGTGCAGCAGAGAGAAAGCGACGGCTATCATGTATGGATCGAATGTAGAGCAGCACCGCCTGCACATTGGGTTCCAAGGCCAGAGAGTCGAGGATATCGGCTAGATCAACATCCACCGAGTCACCAACAGAGATAACATGGGAAAATCCAACCCCTTTTGCTGTGGCCCATTCCAAAACACCAGCTACCAGACTTCCCGACTGGGAAACTATGGCTAACTTCCCTTTTTGGGCTGTAGTATGAATCCAACTGGCATTCAAGCCAATACCTGGAACCTGAATACCAGTGGAGCCAGAACCAAGCAGTCTAACACCGGATATTCTAGCCACTTTGCTGATCTCTTCGGTGAATGAGGTTTTTTCTCCAACCTCTGAACTATCAGGATCTACGGTCATCACCACTGCCATACGATTTCCAATACTTCCCAACTGCTCGATCAACGGAGCAATGGTTGGTGGCGGAGTGCAGAGTATCGCCAGATCTGGTGAAATCGGCAGTGTTTCAACTGAGGGATAACATAAGACGCGCAGTACCGACTCATATCTGGGATTGACAGGCATCACAGGACCGTGAAAGTCACTGAGCAACAGGTTGCGCATCACCATGGCTCCGAGACTGTCTGGACGGTTAGATGCACCAATAATGGCAATAGAACGTGGTTTAAATAGTTTTTCCAGATTGGATAAACTCATCTCTCCATCCCTTGCATCGTTTAACGATTAACAAGAACATCACGTATCTGTTGAGAACAGTTTGCTAATATGTATTAAACAGACAGAAAACCAACTCCTATTTTTAAATGCAAGATGAGTATGAAAATATTTTATTAACAACTCCATCTCACATCGGTGTTACCATCTGGGAAAATGTGGCATAGTTTTATATTCTTAAAGCTCCTTGCAACATAGCAGTGGAGCAAGTCCGGTAAACATTATTGCTACAACTGGGTTTAACCTAGAAACGGCAGTTGTCGGCACGCACCTGATGCAAGCTATTGATTCACCTGGTATATCAGAGGAAAGTCTTATCACCAAAAAGGTGACTGCGATTTCCCCTGATACACCAGATAAACCAATATCTTACACCATGCACGCACCGCCAACCGCCGTTTCTAGGTTTAAGCAAGCATGGCTTATGGTAAAGATATTATGAAACAAAAAAAGAAAAAACCATTAAAAACGGGTAGTGTAAAAAAGAAACTTGAAAAAGCTTTAGAGGCTTTTAGCAAAGGGAAAACAAAAAAGACCCGTCTTTTGTGTTTATCAATATTGAGAGATAGGCCACACAACCCCACGGCACTGCTTTTGGCTGGGCGTATCGCTGTACGTGAAGGACGCATGGATGAAGCTGTAGAAAGTTTGCGTAGGGCTGTTATCCACGCTCCTAATAATGCTGATACTCATCAAATTTTGGGCAAAGTCCTAAACAAACTGGGAGATCCCGAAGGGGCAGTTGCAGCCTTTAGAGAGGCAGTACGAATAAATAACAGACACAAAAAAGCCAGCCGAAGTCTGGGTAAAATCCTGTTGCGCAGTGGGCAGTATGCAGCTTCAGAGACACATCTACGGCAAAGTCTGGAAGTTTCTCCACACCGTATCCGACTTCGTTATCTCCTTGGTGTGGCCTGTCGAAAACAGAATAATCATGGAGAGGCAGAACGAATATTTCGCACTATTATTGAGATACGCCCGGATCATGTCGATGCATTGGTTAATCTGGGCATATCCCTACGTGAACAAGGTAAGTTACAAGAGGCAGAAAGCTTCTTGATACAGGCTGCTAGTAAAGACAAACAGTCGGCAAAAACTTATGCCAACCTAGCCTTGACTCAATATGAGCTTGGTTTCAGCACAAAGGCAGAGGAAAACTGCAACCACTCCTTGCAACTAGAACCCAACAGAGCATATGTGCACTGGATTAGAGGACAGAGTCGTCTACGACAGGGAGTTCTGGAAGATGGGTGGAAGGATTTTGAATGGCGCACCCGTATGGATGGCTATCACCATTCCAAGCTACCATTTGTCGAATGGAGTGGTGAAGATTTGCGTGACCGGACTATATTGGTCTATGGAGAACAAGGGATTGGTAATGAAGTTATGTGCGCGTCCTGTTTGGATGACCTCATCAATCAGGCAGGAAAGGTTATTCTGGAGTGTGATGTTCGTTTAGTCGCCCTGTTCCAATATACGTTTCCCCATATCATGGTGGTCAGGCGTTATAGAAAGGGCAATAAAGCTTGGTTAGATGCCCTACCCCCTGTTGATTTTCAAATATCCAGTGCATCTTTGCCCCGTTATTTCCGCAACAGTAGCGAAGATTTCTCAGGCAAGAGACCCCAATTATGTTCCGATCTCACTCTCAAAAACCAGTGGCAGGAGAAATTGGCCTCTCTTGGTGATGGCTTGAAAATCGGTATTTCATGGCGTGGAGGTTCCCATCCTCTGGCACGAAAACAACGATCAACGGAACTTTTTCATTGGGCACCACTTTTCAATATTGACGGTGTACATTGGATCAATGTTCAATATGGTGCCAGTGATAAGGAACTGGCCCAAACCAGTTGGGATATGGGAGTACAAATCAACCATTTCAGCAATTTTGATCCCTTGGGTGATCTTAATGGCTTTGTCGCTCTTCTCTCTTCTCTGGATTTGGTGATCTCCATCGACAACAACACGGTACACTTTGCCGGAGCACTGGAAGTTCCAGTCTGGACCTTGTTACCATTCGCTGCAGATTGGCGATGGATGGAGAGCCGGGAAGATACTCCATGGTACACCAGTATGCGGCTTTTCCGTCAAGAACGGCCCGGAGATTGGGGAGCAGTTTTCAATAAAGTCGCAAAAGCTCTGCAAGTGTTAAAAGATAATCACCACTGAAATACCACTATTTTTTTGCGATCAGATCGTTGAGCTTGAGGTTGTTGCCACAAATTCACATTTACCCTTAATAGATGAAGGCATCTTTAAGCTATTTCAACCGCCGTTTCTAGGTTAAATGCAGACAATATGTCCTCTTACTTCTTTTGCATCAAGAAGTTCAAATTCATATTCTTTATTTAAATCATGGTTGGTAGTTAATATCGTCTGATGTTCAGCATGTTACTTGTGATATGCTACACTTATCATTAATCATATATACAGGATGGGGTGATATGTCAGAACAAATCGACGATGACTCAAAGAATCCGGTGGATGATGCCAAGCCATTACCGTTAATCGCACCTTGTCGCAAACTGGACATTGAGGCTCCGAAACGCTGGCTTCGACTGGGCCTGGCTGATCTGAAACACACCCGTAAAAAAAGCCTTGTCTATGGCTTGGTAGCGTTGCTTATGTGTTATGTCGCTGGCTATGTAGGATTCGTCATCAGCGGGCCACTGGCATTGCTGACCATCCTTTCCGGTCTGACCCTGATCGGCCCTGTGATGGCTATAGGCCTCTACTCTATTAGTTGTCAGCTGAAAACCGGACGGGAGCCGCTATTGACATACTGCCTGCGTGATAAGACAGGTGGGGTCGGTAACTTGGCACTGTTTTCCTGTGTTCTAATCATCCTGTTTCTGTTCTGGATACACGTGGGGCATCTACTGCAAATTATCTTCCTGGCTAGTGGGTTTGACAGCGAGCCAATGGAGCTGATCTTCTTTTTCGGCATCGGGACTGTGGTGGGAGGTGTATTTGCGATTATAACCTTCTGTATCAGCGCATATTCTTTGCCCATGATAATGGAACGCAAGACTGACCTGCTCACCGCAGTAGTCACCAGCATCAATGCTGTGTTGCGCAATCGCAAGGTGTCATTCATCTGGGCGGCGACAATCATGGGCGGTGTGCTTATCTCGGTGATAACCGGACTGTTGGCACTGGTGGTGATATTCCCGGTACTCGGTCATGCAACCTGGCATGCTTACCAAGAAACTGTGGACGCAAGCGCCTGGCCACTTCGTAACTAATGGTCTACCCCCCAATATCACACTGATGAAGCAATGGATATGCTCCATAGATTGGCGACGAGCAGAGCAATTACTGGTAGATATGAAGCCCATTTTATCAGCATCAAGTAGCACAAAACTCTCTCATCTGTACTTAGATAGACTCACAACTGCCACAATTTTAATTTTGTACCCATGAAAAATTTTTATCTGCAACATTTTTTTATTGAATTCGTCGGCGGGTCGTGTATTATTTGTTTCCACGCAAACAATTTTGTTGTTGTGCAAACACTATAAACCATTTTATTAATTGTGAAAGCAATTGGATATATAAGGAATTAACATGAAAAGTCTACTTTCAGCAAAAAAGAGAAACTCAATTCAACCACGTCGCACAGCCTCCATTGGCTTGGTAACAAAAAAAGCAAATCTGTCGTCAGGTGCAGGAGTTCAATCACGAAAAAAACAACTGGAAATGGAGCTGTTTGAACATCACCTACTAGGTTTTGGCCCCTGCGGTTAATATTCAACTAATTCGCACTTCTTTTACAAAACAGACCCCACAATCAAGTGGGGTTTTTTTTTGATAATCAGGGTATAGATTTTTCAAAAAAAGCAATAAATCCTTTAAAAGAATCTTCAATATCCCCCACAATAAACTAGAACGCCTCACAATGTTCCTGCTTTAGACCTATCCGTCCCATAATAGGTAGCTGTAGGTGTATGGGATTGAAGCCAGCACCTATAGAAGCCCCGAAAAAATTGATATCACCTTGCACATCAGGTCCTAGATTGATACCCAAAATACCCCATAGTGAGATGTGAACACCTTCGCTACCAGCAGGTTTAACCCAAAGGCGATTATCCGGCAGATAATCCTTGCCGATGGCTGTGGCTGGCAGGTTGAAATCCAACTCTGGTACATTACGGACAATATGGACAATGAAGGTGTTGCTATTGGGGCCTGGCCATACCCGGTAGCTGTCTGCATGGGGGTAGGATTCTGCCGCGGCTAGGATTTTGGGAATTGCTGTTTTTGCCTCGTCACCACATAGCTGTGCTATTATATCCGGTTTAGCACCGTACCAAAAGCGGTCAGGAATATCCTGCTCGATCTTTACCACTGGTAAGCCTCGCCTTTTACGCCACCCCACTACCTGCAATACTGTGAAAGCATCATCACCTGCCGATTTAAAGGTAATCCAGGTATGTATTCCAAAAATTCCTCGCCAACTAAAAGCCCTCGCGGCATAAAGTTGTACAATCGCATTTTGAACGCTGCCCGGCTCTGGTCCAATACCACTGCTGTTACGGTTTGCAGTACGCCAGTCCAATCCCAACTTTACTTGACCACAGCTACTGAGATAGAGGGAACTTGCAAGCAGAAAAATTGAGAAAATACCCAGACTCTTACGGGTTCTTTGTTTCATAGCTTTAAAATAAGAGTACATTTCATATTAAAAACCGATATTTTTTGGTTCTCCAGAATTTGTATTCCGGTAATGAAATCAGCTTACAGTCTATCGATCCATTAAGGTTTCCATCCATGCAAAATGCTCACGGCTTGGAAAAAGCCTTCCAGCCATCTCTTGAGCCATTTCCATGGACTTATCTCGTAAACAGTCAGGATGATGAGCATCTGACCCAACAGAAATTGAAAGTTGGTATTCACTTGCCACTTGCCAAAAAGGTAGCCATGGGTAAGGGGCGCACTCCTCTGATCCCATTATAATTGGTAGTTGCCTAAATCCATTGGCATTGATTTCCAAGGGCACATTAAGCTCAGAAGCTGCCTGACAGATTGCTCGGCAACAACTTTGTGCGTGGGAATCCCATGTCGGATAGCTAAGCCTGAAAAAATCTGGGTGTGCCATATAGAGAAATAGCCCCGACTCCATAGATTTAATAAAAAAATCTGTATAAGCAGACAGTTCCGAAGAGTTTGTGATCTGACTAACAACCGACTTCCATTCTCCCTTATGCAGAAAAAAATGGATGCCACCAGTTAAAAAATCAACCCCCCCTTCTCCCAAAATCTTATCTCTGAAAAAACCTTGGAAATCAGGTATGTATTCTACCTCTAATCCCTTGAGTACAGTCAGTTCCGGAAACTCTATAGCGGCCTGATCAACCGCAGTACTATAACTCTCCAGTTCCGACATATCCATCCTTATACTCGACCAACGACCATCAGGAAGAGGAGTGTGATCGGAGAATCCCAACAGGGTTATACCAACTTCAGAAGCCTTTTTTGCATAGTCTCTCGCTTCTCCTGTAGCATGTTTACAGCGAAAAGTATGAGTGTGGAGATTGATTTTTGCAAAATTGTCTTTCATAAAAATGCCCATTCTAAGGGAAAAACCATCCATATCTATAATCTATAACCAATCAGAGCGTGAATGATTCATTATAAATTTTGTGTGTAAAACATTAATATTACAATATAATTTCCAAATTAACTCTGCATGATCAAGGAATTGTTTAAAATATTTAAATTGTTTGATTCAAATCAAGGTTAACTACTTTTAATGCAGGTAGTATCCGCAGGTAAGGGTGGCTCCTCTACCTGCCTACTAGCTCTTGAGGAGAGGCGCAAAAACAGGTGAGGATCGGTTTGTATGGAACCGATGAGGAGCCACAGAGTCACATTCTATAACATTATCTTCTTTTTTTCAAATTTTATGATTCTAAAGTACAATCAAGATAGCACAATATATGTAACCATATTCTAAATACCAACAACCTCCTCAACTCGACAACTGGCCCATACTTCTATCTCAAAGCCATGGCTATCGGCACTTTAGATTAAACCTAGAAACAGCAGTTGTCAGTACGCACCGCCAACCGCCGTTTCTAGGTTAAATGAGTAGCCCTAGAATTTCTTTCAGTCGGAAGATGTTGTCCATTCCAATTAAATGTCGCCATTGATTTGGCAACTGAACCAATAGTTTAACTAGCCTTGGCTGAGTCAGTTTGCTGTTGGAACAGGCATTTATTAAGAATCTCTATAAACTAACAATCGTATGTGTTAGATTCAACAAAACCATCCAGCTGCTGTTATTTAGGTTAAGTATATCTATTTCTGAATCTTTATATCAATTTATGTTATGATGAGTGACATATGATTAAAAATATTTCAACATCTGATAAACTGTTTGGTAAAAATATTCGCAATACTACAATAGCAGTTACCATCCTCTGGACACTTTTACTAGGAGGATCGCTGTCTTGGAATATATACAAAGAACAACAAAAAACCATGGCTTTGGTTACCAATTCTGCCAGAGAAAATTTTAACAAAGATAAAGCGTTCCGTTTATGGGGAACATCCCATGGTGGAGTCTATGTACCATCTACAACACGTACCCCACCTAATCCCAATTTAAAACATATACCTGAGAGAGATATTGAAACTCCTTCGGGGATAAAACTAACCTTGATGAATCCTGCCTACATGGTCAGGCAGTTGATGGATGAGTATTCAAAGCTGTATGGGGTTCGTGGTAGGATTACAAGTTTACAACCTCTCAATGAGAAAAACACACCTGATGATTGGGAAAGAGCAGCTTTAATATCTTTTGAGAAAAATGAAGTTGACGAAGTGATGTCTGTCACCAAGTTTGACGGCAAATCTTACCTTCGCCTCATGCGACCAATGATCACAAAAAAAGGGTGTCTTAAATGTCATGGTCACCAAGGTTATGAAATTGGTGACATTCGTGGTGGAATTGGTGTCTCTGTTCTGATGGACCCTTATCTGGATTTTGAAAAAGAGTCAATTACCACCTTGTCACTGTCTCATATAATCTTCTGGATGTTTGGTTTTGGAGGTATAGTTTTATTTGCTCACAGGCAATACCAGCAACAGTCCGAGCGTAATCTAGCTGCAAATAATCTGTTTGAAAGTGAAGAGCGTTTTCGACAAATTACGGATAACATTACACTTGTGCTTTGGATGATGTCTGCTGATACAAAAGTTATTCACTTTGTTAGTCCATCATATGAGAATATTTGGAAAAGATCCTGTCAGAGTCTGTATGATGAACCCCATTCGTGGATGACCTCCATACATGTTGATGATCAAAAAGTGGTATCAGAATCTTTCCAAAATATGGCAAATACAGGGGTTTTTGATGAAGTTTACAGGATAACAAGACCCGATGGAGAGGTTAGGTGGATCCATGAACATGCAGTACCAATTAAAAACAAGGCGGGAGAGATCTACCGTATTGCGGGGTTTGCAGAAGATATCACCCAGCAAAAACAGGCAGAGGAAGATATCAAGACTGCAAACGCCAAGATGCTAGCAAGTGAGAGACAACTAAGATCAATACTGTTTAACAGCCAAGCAGTTGTCTTTTTAAAGGACGTTGAAGGCCGATATCAGCTTATCAATAAAAAGTATGAAGATTTATTTCATGTAACCGAAAGCGAAATTATCGGTAAAACAGATTTTGATATATTCCCCGCTGAAATGGCCGAAACATTTCGTAAAAACGATAATATGGTTTTAAAGAGTGGCAAACCCCAGGAGATAGAAGAACATGTACCACAACAAGATGGAATGCATACATATATCTCTGTTAAATTCCCTCTACGTAATGAAGATGGCGTTATTTATGGAGTATGTGGCATTGCGACTGATATCACAGCCCGTCGACATGCTGAGGAATCCCTGCAATTAAGTGAAGAGCGGCATCGCATACTATTAGAGTCTATTACGGAGATTATCTGGACCACTGACTCTCAAGGAGGTTTTGCGAAACCACAAAGTTCATGGGAAAATTTCACCGGACAACCTTGGAAAGAACATAAAGATTATGGCTGGATCAAGATGATCCATGAGGATGACCGGAAAACAATAAAGAAGCTCTGGAAGGAGGCTCTTAAAAACAAATCAATTTATGAATCTTCAGGACGGGTATGGAGTGCTACTCTTGGGGAGTACCGATTTTTCATAGCCCGTGCAACACCTCTTTTAACAGGTGACGGTGAGGTTAGGGAATGGGTTGGAACTATTTCCGACGTTACTGAACGAAAAATGTCAGAAGATGCGTTAATTGATGCCAAAAAATCAGCTGAGGCAGCTAATACTGCCAAAAGCGAATTTCTTGCTGTGATGAGTCACGAAATACGCACTCCACTCAATGCTATCATCGGCATGGCAGATATCTCAATAGAGAGAAATCAAGATCCTGATCTTAATCACTTTCTCAAGATAATTGACAGATCTGGTAATAATCTACTTAATCTCATTGAAGATATTCTTGACCTATCCCAAATCGAATCTGGACGAATGAAAGTTGAATACAAACCTGTTGATCTTGAGATGTTGACTCTGGAGGCTTTGGATATCCATACCATAAACGCTAAAAACAATTGGTTGGATCTGACTTGTAAAATTGATCAAAACACACCAGACTCTTTCACGGGTGATAAAAAACGATTACGTCAGGTTTTACTTAATTTAATTGGAAATGCAATCAAGTTTACCAAGCATGGAAAAGTGGAACTCTTGGTCTCCTGCCCTTCATCGCAATCCCTCCAATTTTCGGTAGTTGATACCGGGATAGGAATTCCTGAAGAACAACTGCAATTAATCTTTGAACCTTTTTCCCAAGCTGATTCATCAAATACTCGGGAACATGGGGGAATCGGATTGGGACTACCTATTTGCAAACGTCTAGTTGCCGCCATGAACGGTGAGATATGGGTTGAAAGCGAAGTAGGAAAAGGCAGTACATTCCATTTCTCAATTCCTTTATCAGAAAAAGACCAACTAGTTGTTCCATCTACCACAACCAACATCTCTCAGGCCCAGAGTTCACAACTCTCAGGTGATGCACTATCTATTTTGATGGCTGAGGATAATTTAGACGGCTGCATGGTTATTGAGGCGTACATAAGCAAAACAACTCATAAACTGGAGATTGTTGAAAATGGTGCTCTAGCTGTCGAAAAAATCAAGTCCGGCAATAAGTACGATCTCATCCTCATGGATATACAAATGCCAGTATTGGATGGTCTAACAGCTACTAAACAAATACGCGCCTGGGAAAAAGAACAGAATATCTCAAAGGTTCCCATCCTCGCTTTAACTGCACACGCTATGAGCGGAGATGAGGAAAAATCATTGGCTGCTGGATGTGATAGTCACATTACCAAACCTATCACGAAGCAAAAATTGTTGGAGTCGATTAATTTATTTATTAAATAGCAAGACCAAGGCTCGCTTTTAGAACCTTATGCTCAACTCTTTTGTTTGACGGATTTTACTTGGCTGATACTTTTCTTCAGTGCCTGTGATAATTCACTCAATGACACCGGTTTCATAAAAACACTCTGGAAGCCAAATTCAGCAGCACTCTTATCGGAAATCTTCTCGCTAAAGCCTGTGCAGAGGAAAATTGGAATATCTGGCCTCACATCCAGTATTTTGCGTGCCATAATGTTGCCTGTCATTCCAGGCATAACTTGGTCAGTAACTACAGCAACATAGGAATCTGCCTCTTTCAAGAAATAATCAAGTGCTTTTTTCGAGTCAGAGAAGCCAACAGGTTCATAACCCAGAGCTTTCAACATTTTAACAGCCACATCAACCAGGCTGGGCTCGTCATCCACAAACAGAACCCTTCCGTTGCCTTTCTGAATGGAAGCAATTTCATCCGCAACGTTTTGGGGTTTCTTATCGTCTTTAATACTGGGGAAAAAAACTTTAAACTCTGCGCCCTTTCCCACCTGGCTATCAACCTCAATTGCTCCACCACACTCTTCAATTATACTATGAGCAACCGCTAAACCGAGACCAGTTCCTTTCCCTTGCTCCTTTGTAGTATAAAAAGGCTCGAACATCCGCTCCTGGATCTTTGGGGATATCCCTGGACCAGTGTCTCGAACCATGATTTGAAGAAAATTTCCAGGAGCAACACTTAGTGTACTTGCACTATCTGCCAGTATTTCAACTGGTTTCATAATAAACTCAAATTCCCCTCCATCTTCTCCCATAGCTTGTCCAGCGTTAGTACAAATATTGACCAACACCTGATACAAATGGGATGAAGACATGAGAACCTTATGACCCTGTACATCAATGGATGTTTTAAACTCTATGGTGGATGGTAATGTAGAGCGCATCAACCTCAACACCTCATTCACTATTGGCTTAGGATCAAACAGCTCGTTACTGGTTTGAGAGCGGCGACCTATGGTTAGAAGTTGACGGACCAAATCTGCTCCACGTTGTGAAGCTTTAAGAATACTTTTGATCTCTTCGTTGACATAACTTTCTTTCATAGATAACAGTTCTGCATTTCCAGCAATAATTCCGAGTATATTGTTGAAGTCATGGGCAACCCCTCCAGAAAGTGTTCCCACTGCTTCCAGTTTCTGGGATTGTCGAAGCCGTTTCTCAATTCTTCTTCTCTCAGAAACATCACGGATGAAAGATGTGAAGGTTATTTCCCCCCCTACTGACCAGGATGCAAGGGTTATTTCAAGAGGTACTTCACAACCATCTTTGCATTTCCCTACGAACAACAACACCTCCCCTAATTTATGGTTCATCTTTCCAGTTTCATTGGCTCTTTTAATGGCTAAAAGATGTTTATTTTTATATCGGGCAGGAATAATAATTGATATGGGTTTTCCCAAAGCTTCCACACTTGAAAATTTAAAAATCCTTTCAGCCATTTTGTTCCAATAAGTAATGATCCCATTGTAATCGATGGAAATAATTCCATCGGTGGCCGATTCTGAAAGAACTCTGAATCTCTCCTCACTTTCTATCAGGGAGTTTTCTGATTGGACCAATTGGTCTATGTTGCTGATTGTTGTCAAAATTTGTAGGGAGCGGTTTTCATTATCACGTAGTGCAATACTCTCCAAACGACTAAAAAAATAGTCACCACCCTCACCTGAAAAACGTACTTCACAACGTTTCATGGTATCGGAGGCAAGAACAGCATTACAATGAATATAAATAAGATCTCGATCATCATGATGAATATGATGAGCAACCTTATCCCCAACCAGTTCAGCTCTGTCCTTTCCGAGCATGTTTGAAGCGGTGAGATTAGCCCCCCGAATTATCCCTAAAGGACTAAGAGTGATATAGCCGACTGGGGCATAGTCGTACAGCACGGAATAATCATCCCTAGCTTTTGCCAGTTCGAGTTCTGATTTTCGCAACTCCTCATTCTGTATCTCCAACTCAATTTGGTGAACTTGAAGTTCGTGAAGAAGGCTATCGATTTTCTGAGTTGATCTTATACCCATGTCCCCAGAGGGGCTTGCTAATACTATCTTCTCAGCCAATTGACGCAGCTCAATAAATTTATCGTTCAATATGCTTTTTTGACTCATAGCTAACACCTCGCTTGGACAACTTATTTCCCAATGGTTACAAAATGCCCCTTGTTATTTATTTTGATTTATGGGGGGTGTGAGAGATTACGCTCTGTAGTTGCCATAGCGTAAAGCTTGCCAGTCTCGTCGCAAAGGTTTGTAATCGTAACAAGGACATCCAAAATCTTTCCATCCTTGGTATGCCTCTGTGTTTCAAATGGCAACACTTGCTCTCCTGAAGCGACCTTTTTGATGATACTGTCTATCTCTTTAATTTTTACCTTTGGTACGATCATTTTAATCGACTTGCCAATGGCCTCATTTTCGATATAACCATACATACGCTCTGCCCCCGGATTCCAAGCTGAGATGACGCCAGATAGATCTTGAACAGTAATAGCATCGTACGAATCCTGAACGACTACCGCCAACCGATTTAGCCTCTTCTGTTTTTTAATGCTTGTTATGTCCATAAATGTTATGACCACGCCATCGATTACATTTTCCAGAGTTCTATAGGGTTTCACACGCATATTTAACCATTGCCAAGATTTTGTTTGGACCTCTACTTCTATAGGGACCAGATCCTCTAAAACCTTACTAGCGTCATTGGAAATGGATTCATATAAAAGATTTGTAACAATGTGTGAAAGAGGACGACCAATGTCGGATGGAATAAGGTTGATAAACTCAGAAATCCTAGGGGTGAAACGACGTACATTTAAATCAAGATCCAAAAACACTACTCCAACATCGGTACTAGCCATGTAGTTGGCCATGTCGTCATTTGCCTTGGACAACTCATTTATTTTTTCCTGATATTCGCTGTTAACCGTGGTCAACTCCTCGTTGATTGATTGCCCTTCCTCTTTAGAGGTTTCTAACTCTTCGTTGGCACTCTGCAACTCCTCGTTGGAGGCTTGCATCTCCTCGTTAGTTGATTTCAACTCTTCATTGGATGATTCCAACTCTTCAATGGTGGTCTGTAGATACTCTTTTGTGGAACTTAGCTCCTTCTCCAACTCAGCAATGCGTTTGTCCTTGTCTCCTGAAGTAACCATGGGTTTTGTTTTACGCTCTATATGAATTTGCTCAATGTCTTCAAAGATCACGACCTTATAACTTGATAGCTCTGGAAGATCGGAAAGTGGTTTAACTAGAAGATTGATGTGCTGCACACCACCATTGACTCCGACTCGAACTCCTTCATATTTGACCGACTTACCCTCAGTTTTGACCTTACGGATCGCTGTTGTCAGGTCAGGAAGCAAACCTTCACGAGCCTGTTTCAAAATATTAAAACTTGCTTTACCTTGGTTTGCTTCTAAGTATTTTCCTGTACGCCCATGAATAAAGAGAATCTCATAGTGATCATTGATAATCACACATGCAGGGGTGTGTTGTGCCAACAAGAGATTTTCCATAGCAGATTTCAAGTCAAAATCAGGTTCTGTATTTTCACTTTCACCAGAAAACATTATTGGTGGTTCCCTGGTGTATTGAATTATGGGTGGTTCAAACCGTTTTTTATCATCCACACAAATGGGTTTACGCTGGTACAGTTTCCATTTCCTATTGATGGTCTTAAAAAGATGAGAGCTACTTCCAACGGTTTCCGACGTTCCCAACAAAAGATGACCGTTGGGTTTTAATGCATAATGGAAGATGGGTAGTACCTTTGCCTGAAGGGAGGCGCCGAAATAGATAAGCAAATTACGACAACTGATAAGGTCGAGTGAAGAGAACGGGGGGTCCTTAATCAAATTTTGTTCCGCAATCACCAGCATGTCACGAATCTTCTTGTTGATTTCGTAGCTGTTTCCTTCCTTTGTGAAATAGCGTTTCAACCTGTCGGAGGAGATATATGCGCTAATTGTGTCTGGATAAATGCCAAGACGAGCAAATTCGATAGCATGACTATCCAGGTCAGTGGAAAATATTTGAATGTTGAACTGATGATTTTGTGTCTCCATATGTTCGTGAAGCAGTATTGCGATGGAGTATGCCTCCTCCCCAGTGGCGCAACCGGGAACCCAAATCCGAATAGGCTGGTCTGGATTACGATCGGCAAAAAGTCCTGGAATAATTTTTGTTTCAAGTAGTTCAAATACCTCTGGATCTCTATAGAAATTAGAGACCCCAATCAAAAGTTCTTTGAACAGCGTACTGCTCTCTTCACGATTTTTCTGGAGACGCATGATGTAATCAGCTATCGAGTCAATTTGATTGATTGCCATACGTCTCTGGACCCTGCGGAGAATGGTGTTCTCCTTGTACTGGGAAAAATCGTGACCAACCTTGGATCGTAAAATTACAAGTACTTTCTGAAGTTGTACCCTAATATCATCACCGATGGGCAACATCATTTTGTTTTGTAGAGCTATATCCCGATGTTGCAGGTAGGCGATTAATTTATCCGGCATATTCTCAGGTGCTATGGTGTAGTCAACCAAGCCTGTTTGGATGGCGTTGGCTGGCATTCCGTCAAATTTGGCTGAGGTCGGCTCCTGGACCATGACCATACCCCCCGCCTCTTTGATTGCCTTCAAGCCCTGTGTGCCGTCTGTTCCCGTGCCAGAAAGAATTATACAAACGGCACGTTCCTTGGCATCTTCTGCCAAAGAGCGGAGAAAATTGTCGATGGTCAACCTTTGATGCCGTGGTTGGGTCGGCTCTATGAGATGAAGAGTATCATTAAGAATAGCCAAGTCCCGATCTGGTGGTATTACATATACACAGTTAGGTTCAACCTTGGTCCCATCTTCCACCTGGGCAACCTTCATGATGGTATATTGGGCGATCAATTCCGCCAGAATGCTATTGTGTTTAGCATCCAGGTGCTGTACCAGGACAAAGACCATTCCAGAGCTTGATGGTACATTTCTGAAAAACCTTTCATACGCCTCCAAACCACCAGCAGAAGCTCCGATGGCAATTATGGGGAAACCGCTTTTCTCCTGTGAGACCTTCCTACTCGATTGATCATCTTTTGGCTGCTGCTTGGATGAACCTGAACTTCTCTTTGATTGTTTAGCGGGTCGTTTAGGCGGTTTTCTTTTCGCAATGCTGGAATCTTGGGCAGAGTTATTTTCTTTTTCAGAATCAAGAAATTTAGATATCCCAACCATTTATCCCCCCCCAAGATCCAATAACTTCATTATATGTAGACAGTGTAACAGGTATTTAAAATAAATGTTTGAATTTTATGTTGATATTTCAAATCATCATTGTAACCTAGTAAACAGTACCAACTCATATTTTTTTAGAATGATACTCTTGATCTGGTTTCAAAAATTCAGAAACGGAACTATACTTCAAGGGGACAATATTGGGTAAACAGAATCTTGTAACCTTGTTATATATTTAACGATGGCAAGATAATTGTAAACTCTGTCTTCACCCATGAATATTTGGATTTGGTTACTGTTATCTGACCTCTGTGATCTTCGATAATACCCTCAACGATAGAGAGTCCCAACCCGGTACCTTTGGTTTTACCCTTGGTGGTAAAAAATGGATCAAAAATCCTTCCTAATTGTGATTCTGGTATACCAGGTCCATTATCTCGCACCCAGATCCATATATGCTTGTCTTTTAATTTGGCAGCTATCCGTATTTTTAAATTATCGTTAGAATCGATATTGTTAAATGCATCTATGGAGTTATTCAGTAGATTTACAAATACCTGAGTTATCTGCTGCCTATCACAATACATGATAAGATCATCTGGAATATCAAATTGGATAGAATAATCAGGCTTTATTCTGTGACGCAGCAGTGTTTTTGCATCTTGTAATGGATCAATTACAAGGCATTCCACCTTATCCATCTCCATACCACCCTTAGAATAGGTCTTGAGGCTATCGACAATTTTACTTATGCGTTTGCTACCATCTAGAATCCCATGTAAAGTCGGTTCTATCTCTTCTATAAAATTTGAAATCCTCCCACTTTTATCTTCATGACTGTTTTTTTGTACTATGGGTTTAGCAACGTCCCAAAATTTGTTGAGAAATTGGATATTACCAAAAATAAATGAGTTGGGATTGTTGATTTCATGGGCTATACCCGCTGAAAAAGTACCCAATGTTGCCAGGCGTTCGGCATGAATTAGCTGTTTTGTACGATCCTCTACCATATGCTCCAACTTTTCAGCATATTGACGAAGTTGATTTTCAGACTCTTTTTTATGGGTTATATCTCTTATTGTCGCAATGAACTGTACAAAATCCCCTGAACGAACATGGGTGATTGTTAACTCAATGGGAAAATGTTCCCCTCCTTTTTTCTCTCCAACAACCTCTTTTTCAAAAAAAAGCTCTCCTTGCACTCCATGCAAAACATTGTTATCCACATTGTTACTATGCCAATGCACATATTTTGCTATTAATTTATCATGTATTTGTTTTGTTGGGCTTGGTATCAATATTTTAATATTTTTATGTAAAAGCTCTTCTTTTTCATAACCAAAAATATGACAAATTGCAGGATTTACAGACTCAATTTTCCCCTTCATATTGGTGGTAATAATGCCCTCTCCCACATTGTCCATTATTGTTTCAATACGAACCCGGCTTCTATCAAGCCGGGAGTAACTATCTGATAAATTGGTCACCATTTGGTTGAAACTATTTGCCATGTTCCAGAGTTCAGAACCCTCTAAAAGTGGAATTCTTTGGGTTAAATCACCTTTTTCTATCTTGGTGATGGTCTGGCACACCTCATTGAGTGGTTTTTCTATCCCCTTTCGCAAATAAAAGTTAGTCAAAAACAAGATGGTAATAAGAGCAACAATTGATATTACAATGGCTTTATTTCTTGAGCTTTTGATAACAGCCAGCTCTGAATCCAGACTAATTTGAACATATACCAAACCAAGTAGTTCAGTTTCATGACCATGACATCTCTGGCACTGGGGTATTGAAATAATTGGAGTTAGAAATTCCATAAAATGTTTATCATCAGGAGAGTTACTGCTTTGGAACGTAACTGTTTGATGTGTTGCCAACATTTTTTTTAAATGTTTGTTTTGTGGGGAAATGACCGACAACTCTTTTTTAGCTTTTCTATAGGGAAATAACTCACTACCCCTTTTGAAATTAACAGCATCGATAGTTGAGTTATCTCTGAACGCTTCTGTGCCGTCTATCCTTAAAATTTCAAAATGAATAACTTCAGGAACCAGCTTTAAATTTTCTGCATAGGTTGCTGCTACACTTGCCGAACCTGTAAGCATAACTGACCTCAAGCCATAGATGGCTGTAGTAGTCAATTTTTGTCCATATTCTTTTTTTTGCTTAACAAAATTGTTTGATTGATGTTGTGAATAGATAATCAAAAGACCAAAAAGAACCAGAAATGAGACTGTACCAACCAAAGCAAGAATTTTGTCACAAATCTTTTTTTGCCGTTTTACATGATCGGAACTCAACATGATGATAGGATCAAATGATTTGTAGAGTTGCTACTAGAAACAAGGCGTTGGTAGTGACGGATATTTTCCATTGAACAGACAATTTGCTCCAGCCTAAGCAGTTTTTAAGTTGCTTAATAATTTAAAGAGTGCTGATACTGTAAACAATGATATACCTGACGGCAAGGTCTGCATGGACCAATTTTTTTACAATTATAACTTGTAACTCGGCAACCCTTTTTAAATTTTGAGCCTTCTAATATGCTATTCACTAATATGGAAACTCAATGGCTGTAATTGGGTACTTATTGAACTGCGAGCTTTATTAATGGCAAACCTTGCTGATTTTCTGTTATTAACGAGATACTTTCATGATTAGAAGTTTATTAACAAAAAAAAGCTCCATACAAAAAAAATATTTCGTATTAAAATATTTAATCATGTTTTCTGTATTGTTTTTTCCTCATTCAAACGCTTTTTGTCAGGAAATTGAAAATTTTGATCTGCCATCCATAATCCGCGGTGGCAAACTATATGATAACTGGTTGGCATTTGTTCCAAAAGAAAAACAGCATTTAATAAGTAAAGTGAGAAAATCTCATCCCTCTTATCCCAAAAATAGCAAGCAAAATGGTATAACTACATGGCGCTGTAAAGAGTGTCACGGCTGGGATTATAAGGGTGTTTCAGGTGCGTATAAAACCGGTTCACACTACACGGGTATAATAGGGATAGATAAATATACAGGACGCAAAACAGATGAGGTAATGCAAATTTTACGTGATAGTACACATAAAATTTCTGGTGATATGATCTCCCAAGAAAACGCAAAATCTCTTGCTGCTTTTGTGATAGCTGGTCAGGTGGAAATGGATGATTATTTCAAACCAGGAACCTCAAAAATTGATGGAAACGCCAACAGAGGTAAACCATTTTTTCAAACTCTATGCTCAAGTTGTCATGGGCTAGATGGACGGTTAATTAACTTCAGTGTAAAAATTAATGAATATGAATTTTTAGGAAGTATAGGAAAGAAAAACGTGTGGGAGTTAATACATAAAATTCGCAACGGACAACCTGATGAAAAAATGATCTCTTTGCGGGCATTAACTCTTCAACAGCAAAAAGATATCGTCGCATACATTCAAACACTTCCAGACAAACCATAATCATGTGTATACTGGAGGGAGTAAACGGTAGTAATTCGGAACAATAAACCATCGAATAATTAATAAAAGGAACAGGCAATGCAATCTAAATCGACAAAGATAAAATTAATGATAGTTGATGACGAGCCTGAAATTCAGAGGAGTATCGGTCGGTTTATCTCTTTTCAACCGGAAATGGAGTCAGTTGAGATAATCAACGCCAGTACCTTTGAAGAGGCACTGAAATTACTGGAAAATGAGACACCTCTTATTATCCTCCAAGATATCAATTTACCGGACGGTAACGGCCTTCAATTTATAAAACAGGCCAAGAAGAAATATCCAATGGTCCAATTTATCGTGATTACTGGCGCTAGTGATCTTGATAGAGTTATGGAGGCTATATCTCTAGGAGCGGTTGATTATATCAAAAAGCCCCTTGATCTTGAATCACTTTCAACTGTTATCCAAGAGACCATGAACAGGTGCAAACGTTTAAGAGAGCTACTTGTGGAAGAGTATTCTTCGCAAAATACAGCCTGAAAAAGAATATAGTTCAACAAAAAATGTTGGTTGGATAATCTGTAGCCCTCATAAAAAGGGCTGTCACAGATGCCTCTATCACCTCCCGGCCAAAAAAGCCGGGGTTGATATATGCCTACGTGACGAAATTGATAGGAGATGTCCCCTATAGAGATCTAAACCGAGCTATTACAGATCAGAAAATTGAAAAAATTTCTTGTAATCATCCAATTGTTGTTCTCGGTCAACTGGTGATCCATTTTTTGATTCTTGCTGGCTAATAGCAGCCTTTATTTGCTTTGCCACAGCCATGTCAAATTTTGAAATATGTTCTGAATATTTCTTGATAATTTTTGAAAAAATATCAATTTGATTTTTATAGAGCATGATACGCGAGTTAGTGGCAAAAAAGATCAAAAAATCTGCATGATCACGCATATGGGCTTTTACATTATGCACCTGGCTTTTTACCATTAGTGTTTCTTCATACAAAAAATGCTCGTAGAAGTTGTTTTCTAATGTTGTGAGTAGATTTACCGCGGTTTTTTGATCAGATTTTGTAGCTAGAAAATTTGCAACTTTCTGCATTCGAGACAGTAGCTCTTTGTGCTGATCATCCAGGTTTGTGACATCAGTAATTGGAATGGTAAATGAAAACTTTTCATGAATATTGTGTTTTTCAGATTGAAAACTTATTGACATCAGTTCCTCACTTTAAGGTAATAAGACAGATAGTTTATCACGATCATGACAATATCATACTAAATGCGCATACTACAAAAAATTCTTTTTTGTAGTATGGATTAGCGGTGCAAAAACGTACCCTACTCCATAAAAACACAATCCAAACAGAATTTTGCAGACATTTAGTTTATTGGTCAATGAATAATTTATCTGTTTGAAAGGCCTCTATCTTTTTTCATGTTGTAGTTTTTTTAGGCCTGATCATATTTCATGCTTAGATGTAATGTACCAATTTTTATTTTCTAGTCAGATATAGCAATTTCTTTAACGTTGAACTTTTTTTTAACACTAGTATTAGAACCATCTCTCACCGGGAAATCGGTTCATTTTATTTATGAACAGACATTTATATCTTGTGTTAAAGAAAACTCTATTGTATGTTAACCGGATGTAAAAATACTAAAAAAGTTGTGTTTTTGCAATTAATAGAGAGCTTTAACAAGGATTAATCAAGAATGAAAGCCAAATTGCTTTTCAAAAGTCTTATTGTCCATCTTTTCAGCTTCTTGTTTGTGATGGTGGTAAGTGTCTCATTTACCCTTATCAGCACAAGCGATGCCTATGCCAAGTTTAATGCCAGGTCGGCAATGAAAGTTCTAAAACGCAACGACTGCACCAAGTGCCATTCTGTCAAAAAATCCAAGAACGGCCCCTCTTACCGTAAAGTATCAAAAAAATATCGTGGCAAACCCGATGCAGAAGAAAAACTATACAAACATCTGACCACCAACCCAATTGTTGAGTTGGAAGATGGTACAAAAGAAGAGCATAAAAAAACCGATTTTGATAGTGATGAACAACTTCGAGAGTTCATCCGTTGGATTTTAACACTATAAGTAGGCCGGATTATTCTGGATCTTAGAA
The DNA here is from genome assembly GCA_015232405.1 of Magnetococcales bacterium. Taxonomy (GTDB): domain Bacteria; phylum Pseudomonadota; class Magnetococcia; order Magnetococcales; family JADFYX01. The sequence continues at coordinate 41,696 of JADFZS010000010.1, forward strand.
CAATCCGATGATTACGTCTCATGTCATCCTACAAATAAGACGCAAATATCTATATTTAAAAAGATATTAAAAAAGCCAGGGAGAAGGAAGTTGAAGATAAAGCACTCTTTATTGGTAAATATGATCACAATCGTTCTTCTGTTGGTGGGCAGTGTAGATATTGCATTTTCCATGGAAAATGAAAAGCTACCCCTAATGTCAGATACACAAAAAGATGCTAACACATCCAGCTCCTATGAATATGACGAAGATGATAATAGGCAGAAGCGCGTTGACGTGGTGCTCAAGGGTGATGCTGCCTGTACCTTCTGTCATGAGGAGGAGGATTCTGTATCCCTGCTTAAAATTGGCAAGACAAAACATGGTACACTGGCAGATGATCGTGTACCAACCTGTACCGACTGCCATGGTGCTAGTGAACAACATCTTGTGAAAAAATCTGGTAGTGACAAACGACCTCTACCCGATATTGTCTTTCCCAGTCGTAACCCTGGAATTATAGACGATTTCAATATTGATGAGGACCACGGCCAGGTCAAGATCGCCAAGATGCCTGCCGCTGCCATGAATAAGCCCTGCCTTAAGTGTCACAAGGATAATCGTCTTATGTTCTGGGCTAGCAGTGCCCACGCCAACCAGGATGTGGCCTGTACCAGCTGTCATGAACTACATACTGATAACGACAGGGTATTACACACTGGTGGTCAGCCCAATGTCTGTTTTAGTTGTCACAAAAATCAACGTGCTCTTTTCAACAGACCTTCCCATCACCCGGTTCCTGAAGGACAGATGGTCTGTTCCGACTGTCACAATCCCCACGGTTCTGCTGGGCCTAAATCTTTAAAAAAGGATACTGTCAACGAGGTTTGTTACCAGTGCCATACAGAAAAGCGTGGTCCCTTTGTCCATATGCACCCACCAGTACAAGAAGATTGTAGAATATGTCATAACCCCCATGGAACTGCCGTTGCAGACCTTCTGATAAGCAGACCACCATATCTGTGCCAGGAGTGTCATAGCAGCACCTACCATCGTAGTCAGGTTGCTGGTTTGCCAGGGTCACCATCGTCAAATCCAAATGTTTTGGGAACCATAGCCCGCGGATGTGTGAAGTGTCATACCCAAATTCATGGTGGTAACAGTAACCAGAACATAAGGAGAGATGGTCGTTACTTCCGCTAATGGCATAATGGGCTACAGCCTTATATCTCTGGTTTAATAATTTGCTTAAAAGAAATAAGAGACTATCACAATGGTTGAGGGTCAGGTCATCAAACATTGGAGAGGTAGAAATCTACCAAGGGAATCTAATTATCATGAATAGAATCAAACACACACTGACCATGGCATCATGTTTTGCCGCATTGCTTGGGGCTGTTGGGGGGGCAGAGGCCCAGGAAATGAGTGAAACTGCTGCAGAGTTCATCAAACCTGAGAGTTGGTTCTCTATTGGTGTTGGATTGCAAGATGGTAACAGGGAACAACTGGGAACCTTCGACAATGAACGTGGCAGTGGTGTGCGGTTGCTGTTGGATGCCGACCTTAAGGTGAGAGATGATAAAACAGGTATATGGAAGACCGCCCAGATAAAAAATCTGGGGCAGGATAACCGCAGTGTAAAATTGGGTTATAACCACCAAGGACAGTGGGGTGTCACACTCGACTATGTAAGCATGCCTAGAGTAGCACCATTTACGGTTTATTCCAGCAACAGTGGTTTGGGTACAGCAACACATATAATCAACACCACTGCCGCTGCTGGTAGTGGACCGGAAGTAGAGGTCAAAACCAACCGTGACCGAACCAAGCTCAGTCTCTATAAAAATGTTAAAGATCACCTACGCTTCAATTTTAATTTTAGCAATCAGATAAAGAGTGGAACCCGTGTTTGGGGACAACGTGGTTATGGTGATGGTGGCAGCTATCCTGAGTTTTTGTTGGAACCCAACAATCACACCATTCGTGATATGGATACCAGTGTCAACTATATGAGTGATAAACTGCAATTGACACTTGGTTATTTTGGCAGTTGGTTTTCCAATGAAGATAATTTAGTAAATGTGACTAGAGAAACTGGTACTGCAACATCTCCCTATATATCCCTGCCATTAGATAATGAAGCCCACAAGCTTCATATGAGTGGTGGTTATAACTTTACCGATACAACCCGTGGTGCTTTTAAAGTCTCTTATAACAGAGCACTGCAAAATGAGAGAATGCATCTGTCTGACATAACTGGTTTGAGCATTAGTGATACCGCACCAACAAGTTTAGAAGGTAGGATAGATACCACATTGGTGCAGGTGGATGTGACCAGTCGCCCTAATCCAAAGTTAAATGTTTTGGCAAAGCTGCGTTATCTCAATGATGAGGATAGAACCCCTCCTTGGGAAGTGGTCACAGGCTCCACGACAATACGCTCCAATCCAATATCCAAAACAACCTACACCGGAAAGGTTGAAGCTACCTATCGCCTGCCAGACAGAACCAGGGTAACAGCAGGAATCAAACATGAGTTCCAAGATCGTGAAGTACCCATTGGTAATGATAGTGATGGGGATGGTTTTGACAACGAACGTGTCGTTCCATTTCGTACTGAATTGAGTGAAACCACTTATAAACTTCAATTACGTCGGGCTTTAACCCAAATTGCCAACGGTTCTTTGTCCTATAAACATTCAGAACGTGATGGATCAAATTATACCGATGGTGATAGACTAACAGAGAGTTCCACCCTACAGATTACTCCCTACTATATATCAGACCGTACACGTGACAAGTTGCGACTGGCTGTTGATGTTCGTCCTATTGATGTCTTTGGATTACAATTTAGCTCTGAGTATGTAAACGATAAACACAGCAAAGGTGATAGACCACACGGACGGGATAAAGCACGTACTCAGCTCTACTCAATCGATGCCGATTATGCCTATTCCAGTGACCTGCTATTCACAGCATGGTATTCCCGACAGATAGATGAGATATGGCTTGGTACATACTATGCCTTTAATGGTACAAATCCGGCTGAGAAATACTCCGAAGTCGAAGATACATCCGACTCAATTGGATTCGGAGTTCGCAACCAATATAGTGATTCCATAAAACTCGGTGCAAATTTGTTGATGACAGTCACCGAAGTGAAGTACAATGATGTGGTTGAACCGACTGGAGTGACTCAGTTACCGGAAATCGAAAGCGAAACCACCAAGTTCAACGCTTTTGTTGAATATGTTGGGTTAGGTCCGGGAACTCTGCGAGCAGATTATGTATACGAACGGTGGGACACCAATGATTGGACTTGGCAGTTCAGCGATGGTTCCCCATATAGCTATCTGACCGATGGTACTACCATTGTTGCAGATGATGTTCAGGAATCCAACTTTATTGGGGTCCGCTATACGACCGAATTTTAGCTGTAATGTTCATTTAGAACAGCAACAGCAACCAACAATGGTTGCTGTTGCCGTTTTAAGTGATCAGCTTTCTTAGAGAAACACCTATGATGAATACTGAGCAGACTTTTATGAAACATAACTCAGTACAAAAAATAGTGTTGGTGTTGTCCCTTCTTGTCTGCTTGTTATCACCAGTCATTTTCTCTACCAACCTCTTTGCAAACTCTTCTAGCAAAAACACTGTAATACCATGGGCAAAAGATAACCATGTCTGTATGGAGTGCCATGACGGTCGAAAGCGGATTGATGTCGTTGATACCGGCATATATTCAGAACCCGGAGATGAAAGACAACTCAAGGCAATCTACCCGGAGCAATATGGGGTAGGTATCCATGCCAATATGCTCTGTACCGATTGCCACGCCTCCATCACAAGCCCAGAACCACCTCATCAGGTGGGTGAAGCCAAAAAAATCAATTGTGTCGAATGTCATAAAAAGCTGTTAGAAGATTTTAAGGTCGGCAAACTGCACACCTCCCACTTGAAAAGATTGCATGTTGTGGCACAAAACACAGAAAATTATCTGGTTTCATACCATGCTCGTGACAATAAAGATGATGATCGTTTTGCCAATGCTTGGTGTGATGATTGTCATGATAGCCATTTTTTCAATATACCAACGGCTAAAGATAGCCCCACTTATATGTCATGGCGTTATGGAATCCCTGATAAATGTGGCGGCTGTCACGATTATGCACTGGAGACCTACGTAAATTCGGTACATGGGGTGGAGTTGCTTGATAAAAACAACTTCGATTCTGCCAACTGTACCGATTGCCATCCGGCATATATGAAAGGTGGCGCCCATTGGACTGTTTTCAAAGTTGGTAGCCAGGACTCTTGTGGCTCCTGTCATCCAAAAAATCTAGAATCCTATCGCAATACCTATCATGGTCAGGTGACAAAACTCGGTTATACCCATACAGCTAAATGTTTTGACTGCCACGAAAGTCACAAAACCCTGCCTGTAGACAATCCCAAATCGTTGGTTCATGAAAACAACCTTTTAAAAACCTGCCAAAAATGTCATGACGGAAAAAAAAGACCTTTGGCAACCAAGGGATTTACTACCTACAGCCCCCATGCTCATGATGGTGATTTTAAACGTTATCCCCAGGTTTGGATCGCCTCCTGGTTTATGTATTCATTATTGAGTTTAGTCACAATATTTTTCCTGGTTCACTCCATATTATGGTTTTATCGGGAATGGCAAGATAAACAGAAAAAAATAGTGGCAAAGAGTGTGGATTGGACCGCTTTGGGTCTATCTCCCACGCAACATATTCAACGTTATACTGGTGAGTGGCGTCTGTTTCACGGCCTGTTTTCTTTTGCGGTCATTATGATGATCACAACCGGTATGTCCCTTAAATTTTCCCACACCACCTGGGCGCCTCTTATTGCAAAGCTATTTGGTGGTGTAGAGTATATGGGGTTGGTTCACCGCTATGTTGCGGCTTTTATGTTTGTATTATTTGTTTCTCACCTATTCATACTGTTGAAACGGTTGTTGCGTGATCCAGATTTTCGCTGGTTTGGGCCGGATTCTCTACTACCAACCTGGAGAGATTTTGTACACTGTTGGCAAATGTTTGTCTGGTTTTTTAATCGCGGTGAAAAACCCAAATTTGATCGCTGGCCCTATTACACCAAATTTGGTTATTGGGCCATCTATTGGGGTATTGTTGTAATAGGAGTTAGTGGTCTGATATTGGCTTTTCCAACTATAGCGGGACAGTATCTTGAAGGGTGGGTGTTTAACGTGTCCCTGCTGGTTCATAGTGTGGAGGCGTTGTTGGCAACTTTCTATCTATTTGTCTTCCACGTTTTTCATAACAATTTTCGCCCAAGCAAGGTGTTGCATCAGGAGGCGGTAATTTTCAGTGGTAGCCAAAGCCTGGAGGTATTCCAAAGGGAGCATCCAGCTCAATTTGACCGTCTGGTTGCCAATGGCAAATTACAGCAACTGTTTATTACCGAGCCTTCACCAGAGATGCTCAAGAAAATTAGTTTAAAAAGGATGTTGCTGATAGCGGCAGGTTTTTTAGTCCTGGCTCTAGTTCTAAATGGTGTTCTGACATCTTGATGCAAGAGAAATGGTATACAAAAATTAGTTATTAAACTTGTTCAGTAATCTTGGTATCATTTCAGCTGGTTGCGCTCTACCGTGTAACCAACCCTGAACATCATCGCATCCTCCTTCAAACAATCTACACTGTTGATCTGCGGTCTCCACACCTTCAGCAGTTACCATTAAATTTAGACTGCGTGCCATGTTAATGATGGCAAAAACTATATTGGATTTATCGGGTTTTGATTGCAGAGAAGTGATAAATGAACGGTCTATTTTAAGGCGATCAAAGGGAAACTGTTGCAGATGGGATAGTGATGAATAACCAGTACCAAAATCATCAAGTGAGATTTTTACCCCCAACGCTTTAAGAGAGACAAGCACCTCTTTTGCCCTTTGGGCATCAGTCATAACCTGTGATTCGGTTATTTCCAACTCCAGACAGTGGGGCGGCAGACCTGTACGTTGCAAAGATCCGACAACCACATCAACCAATTTAGGGTCGGAGAACTGACGAGGTGAGAGGTTTACAGCCACATGGAGGTTCTCATAACCCATATCTAGCCAACGTTTCAGATCCAAACAAGCACTTTCTAGAATATGCTGACCTAATGGAAGAATTAAGCCAGTCTCTTCTGCCAGGGGAATAAACTGGTCTGGAAAGGCCACCATATGCCCAGGGTCAGCGGGGTCCAACCAGCGAACCAAAGCCTCAAAACCAACAATTTTCATGGTGGAGAGAGCAATTTTTGGCTGATAATATGCTACTAGATCACCTTGATTAAGGGCGTTACGCAGATCATGCTCAAGATCTAGCAGGTTTTGGTTTTGTAGATGGGCCTCTTTGGAAAAAAGCTGGTACTCACCACCACCCTTTTTTTTGGCACTTTTCAAGGCAAACATGGCTTTTTCCAGCAGTTGATCTCCATCATCGGGAAAAAGGCTTATACCGATACTAAGCTGAACTTGGAGAAACCTGCCATCCACCTGGATGGGTTTAGCCATGGCATCTTGAATTCGACGTAACGGATGCATGATCTCACTGGTGTTTTGGATGGAACATAACAATAAAAACTCATCACCATCAGCCTTTGCCAAGGTGTCGCCACCACGCAAAACCCCAGCCAACCTTGTAGCCAGGGTTTTGAGAACGGCATCACCTCCGGTACGACCCATTGTATCGTTTATTCTACTAAAGCGGTCCACACCTAAAGCCATTACTGCAATGGCCTCTTTGCTTCTTCGAGACTTGTATATAACCTGCTCCAACCTATCGATAAACAGACGTCGGTTGGGAATTCCAGTCAGTTTATCTTCAATAGCACGCTTTTGCTTTCGTTCATTATTCGTGTGCAATGTGTGCAAAACACTAAGAGCCATGGAGATGGAATCGACCAAAAGCTTACTGTGTGGATTCTCTTTGCAACGATCTCTGATTATAATGTTGACCACCATGATTATCTTTTCTGAGTTCATGGCTTTGACTTTGAAGATGCTATGACCGTGAGGTTTAGAATCATCTAAACGGTTGATATGGTTTTCATCAATTTCAGGTCTAAATAGGTAAGTGTGTTCCATATCCATGGCCAGTCCACACAGGCAACTGCCAAAGTCAATATTTCTACATAAATTGATCTGTTCCGGGGAAAAATTACTATGGGCAACCATGTTAAGCTTGCCATTTTCTTCATCTACCAAAAACAGGCAACCAGAGTCCAGGCTGTCCACATTGGGAATTGACAATAGATGATCCAGGGCCTTTTGCAGTTTGACTTTTAGTGAATCAGGAGTCGTGGAGAGACTGACAATATCCGTAATGACCTTGAGTGCTATTCGATATTCGTCGGCTTCCGCCACAAGTGTCTGCTGAATCGTGGTTTGCAGTAGGTCAAAAAGTTCACGTTGCCCACAATCATCACGTTTTTTACCAACCTTGAAAAGATGACTCAACAGGGCTTTTAGGGGGGTGCTGTTATCACTCAACATACAGGATCATTCTCTTGTTTTGCTAGTTGAACACAGTTGCGCCCCGCTCTTTTTGCTTGATATAGCGCATTATCAGCTAGCTTGACCAACTTTTCTCCACTCATCTTTGTTTCAAAATCTTTATAAACAACCACACCAAGGGATATAGTTACTTTTAGACCATCAACCACCATAGCTTCAATGTCGGACCGCAAACGCTCCGCTGAGAACATAGCCCCCCGTTCATTGGTGTTGGGGAGAATAGCGACAAACTCCTCACCACCATAGCGGCAACTGATGTCCAGATTACGCATGGTGCTCTTCATCTGTTTGCCAACTGCTTCCAACACGCGATCACCCTGGTCATGACCATGGGTATCATTAAATTTCTTAAAATGGTCGACATCAAATAGAATTAATGACATGACCTGTTTATATCTGGTAGACCTGCCAATCTCTGCGACCAATGACTCATCAAACATACGTCGATTGTTAAGGCCTGTAAGGGCATCGGTTGTTGCAATATGTCTTAGTTGCTCTTCTAGTTTTTTCTCAGCTGTTACATCACGAATAAGAGCTGCGGAACCAACCAACTCATCTTTCTCATTATAAAAAGATGATGCATAAAAAGAGAGCACCTTATCTTTATAAAAAATTATATCAGGTGGTACATTTTCACTCAAATGGGCATCGATATAGGCCGGATCATCCACCAACTGATTAAAACCTTCTTGGATTATTGTTTTTCTGCGTTTTTTCAACAAACGTTCTGCAGATGGGTTGACCAAAACCACATTGTTTTGACGATCAGTAACAACTATACCCTCTCTAGCGGAAAGAATGATTGTTGAGAGTTTCTCTTTTTCACTGATAAGTCCTGAGTGGGTACGAGAGAGTTCATTAGCCATTAAATTAAATATATTGGCCATATCGCTCAATTCATCTCTTCCGATAATTGGTACTTGATGATCCAAGTCACCTTCGGATATTGTCTGCATGGCCATTTTCATATCCCGGATCGGAATAACAAGGGAGCGTATCAATAGCCAACCTGCTAAACTGGTCATCAATACCGCCATTAGCATAACTATTTTAAGACCCTGTTTTAACTGGGACATCTCCGCCACAAGATCATTCATGGCTAAAACAGCCAGATCTCTCTCTTGTCGTAGCAGTGGCTCTAAATCAAAATCAACATACTCAGCTGAGGTATTAAACTCCCTTTTGGCTTCAAAGCCCTCCTCTTTTCGTTCTTCAACAAAAGCCAAGGCCATCTTTTTACCAAGTTCGTAAAACTCCTTGGTACTTTCTCTAATTCTCTCTACACTTTCGATCACATCTTTATTATCTTTGCCAGCATAGAACTTTTTGTACTCTTCTAGGTTCTCAAGGAAATCGTCAAAATAGTCAGAAGCACCACTAAAAACATCAGAATCCGATCTCTCATCCTTATCAATAGCAACTTCTGTAAGATAATATTGCATTTGCAGTAGATCTTTGCCCATGTTGTTGCCAAGCATCATCAATTGCAATCTCTGGTCACGTACCTCTTGAATTGAGCGGAACATACCTTCGATGGCAATCCAACTCCAGATACCAACAAACATAAGCATCAACAACGGAATAATAACTCCAAGGGTTACTCTGACGCTGATTTTAAATCTATTAAGATTCATTAGAACTCCCGCCACTCTTAAGTCAATTTTGTGTTTAGCTTTAATTGGTAGTCGATATTATATGAAAACTTCATTTCTAAACCCTGACCTAACCCATCAATTGTATCACTTTTAGAAAGAGAATTCAGTGCAAAATCTCTGAGTAGCTACCTTGTTGTAGTCCACCCTGCCCGTTATTTCGAGCTGTTCAACATCTATTTTGTTCCATTGGGTTATTGCAAAACTGTTACATACCAGTTTCTATTGTAATATCATTAATAGTTCGTTAACAAATAAAAAATAGATAGATGTTTTGATTGAATTTTTTGATTCGTAGTTTGTAAAGACAAATACCACAACTTTTGTCGGGTTTTTGATAAAAAAACCTATGGAGAGTTAATAAAAATATTTGTCAAAATTGTTTGTACAGGAAATAATAATACACAAATTTTATTTCAAATAGCGAAAATATACGTAAACAAGATTGATAATGCGGTTGAACTAATGAAATATGCCAAAAAGAGAGATTTTACAAATCGATCATAGATTTATAGAGATCTCTGTAGTTTCGTTTCATATCATTGATAGCATAATATTTTTCCACCCTTTTTTTCATGGCATTACTACATTGTTCATACCATTCACCATCGCTTAAAAGACGAATGAGAGCACTAGCAGTTTCACGAGGATTGGAAACTCGTGTTATTGCACCTGCTGGACCTAATGGGGGATCTTCATCAGGATGTCCCATAATCATTTCACGACATCCACCCACATCTGTTGCGACAGTTGGAATTCCTGAAACCCCTGCTTCTAAAATCACTAAGGGTTGTCCTTCACTGATACTGGTTAAGACATTGACATCAATTTTACCCATATACTCCATCAAGTTTACCCGACCTGTAAATGTAACTGACTCTTCAAGTGAATAGTGTTTGATCAGCTGATTACACTCACCAAAATAGTCCATATCCTCCTCAGCAGGCCCTAGTACCAAAACCTTAACATGTGGTAAAGCTTCTACCAATATGGCACAGGCTCGTAGAAAACTTTTGATATCTTTAATTGGAACAACCCGGCCTATCAAAGCTACTGTAGGCGGGCGATTTTCCTCTTTAACCACTTTACCAAAACGTTCTAAATCGACACCATTTGGAATTATGCGCATTTTTTTTTCGTCAGCACCATCAGATTTTTGAAAAAGCTGATTACCTGCATGCAGGGTTATTATATGTTTGCTTGCATCGTAACAAACTTTGGAGTAGGCGTGAAAAGTGTCAATCCACAAACTTTTTATATCTTTTTCCGAATGATCAACTTGAATGGAGGTTCTAGGTTTTTCATATATCCAACTTGCCATATTGATTTCAATGCGTCTTTCATTAGTATAAATGCCATGTTCAGTGACAAATACCGGGCGTTTTTTTTCAATACCGGCTCTTGCCAGGGCAAATCCAGCAAAACCGGTAGAGACCGAGTGATAAACCTTGGCCTCAGGAAGTTCGCAGGTAAGAAGAATAAACAGGTTTCCAGTCAGATACCGCCATGTCCAAAAAACATCGGGAAAAGATGAGTTGGGTAGGTTTTTATTATAGAATGCGACAAATAGTTTCCATGCTTCTTTTGAGTTCATCACCCTTTCCCAATCCAAATACTCCCGATAGGGACGAATTGTCTCAATTAGCTCTCCCAACGTATCAAGACTTGGTTCATCGTAAAATGCGATTAAATTTTTTTCCAATTCTTTAAAAAAGTACCCCCATAAAGCAAACCTCTTTTTTTTACGAGCTTTAAAGGGACCAAGAAATACATTATGAACCTCTATCAAGTTATCAGGAAGTTCAAAACACATTTTGGTTTCCGTATTTGCAGGAAGGATCGCCAATAAGGAAAAAGTACAATCGGGGATGGAACGTATTATGTCATGAACCCAGCTGGAGACTCCACCAGGTACATATGGATAGGTTCCCTCAACAATCATGCAGATATCAGCAACTCTTTTATTTGAAGATGAACTTTTCATTTTAAAGAGTTAGCCCACATCTGAATTGATTGAATGACTTTTATAGGGAAATCTGTATTCTTTATAAATCTATCTACATATTTTTCAGCTATTTCATTTAACAGGTCGTATTTTCCATTTTGATAAAGAGCATCCATATACCAGGTTACTATTTTCAAATCATCTTTATCAAAGGTTATAGACTTTTTCAACAGCTCCTCAGCCTCGGCTATCTGTCCATTTTTCAATAGTAGACGGCCGATTGAAGATATGGTTTGCAGGTCTTCCTTATCAAGCTCCAAATATCGTTTATAATAACCGATGGCTTTATTACGATTGGTTGTTGCACTCAGATCATCTAAAAGTCCACTGAAAGCATACTCATCAATATGTTTGGCAGTGGTGATTAGCAACTCAGGGTTATGGGGATCTTCCAATATCTGTTTTTCATAAACCAAAGATTTTTTTGTATATTCGTTTTCAACATGAGAGATAGCAGTGGCAGCCTGTACCCTGATAGCATTGTCTGGTGAGTTAACAGCCTCTTGCAAAATTGAGGCAAATGCAGGTTTGAAATGACCAGTTATCAGGGCAATCATAGAGAGTTTTTGGCTCTGGTTTCCAAAAGCCAGAATGTCTTTGAATGGCGACAGACCCCCTGGTGTGTCTGCAGTTGAAATTCTAAGTTTGTCTGCCAACTCTTCTGAGTATTGTCGGCTTTCATCGGGAAAAAGCTCGGCATACCAATCATCAAATGGACGGGAATCTTTTCCATAACTCAAAAACAGAATAAAAACAAAAAAGGTACCGATTATCCCAACCAACCCAAGCATGGCAGTAGTACCAGCCAGCAAAAGAAATAGAGCTCTACCACAACTGGACCATTTTGAATAATAAGCTATCGTTACCAAAACAGTGACAAAAACTACATGCATGATAATGAGCCAACCACCAGTAATAGTACTAGTAGTAGTTTCCAACTTAAACATCTCATTCAACATGATAAGATGGATAAGCAGGGTTACAGTAAAAAACAGCAAAAATTTAAGAATGCAAGATCTGTTGACTACAAAAATTGGGATATGGGTTTTTTTATCAGAAATATCTGTTGAGGTACTCATCTCCTCTACCTAGTATCTTTGCTGTTATAAACAACTTTTGAAGTTACCTCAAACACAGCAAGAGGAGCAACCCAAGCCAACTTCTTCTCTAAAATATCACGAACTTTATTTATGACCAAAGGCAGATGTTCACTGGGTGTTGCAGGTAGGAGCAAGGCAAACTCCTCTCCTATTACATCATAATCAAAAATCATATCTGTAGTACGCATAGCCAAGGTCATCAAATCCCCAATGGATACGGGCAATCTGCCTAACTCTTGCTGAGATAATTCTTGCGGATTTGTTAAACGGATTATTATTAAACACACATCAAACTTGTTACGTCGCCCCAAAACAGATAGCACTTCAATTTGTCTTTGCAGGAATCCTATTGAATAGAGTTTATGATCTTCATTGACCATCTTTTCGGATTGGGCACGGTGATGACGGCGTGCCTTATCGTAAGCAATACCAATCCATTCACAAAGAAGTTTAAAATTCTCAATGTTGCTTGTATTTAGTTCAGAAAACTCTAATTTTTCAACCTTGAGCATACCGATAAAATTACCGGAATCCGTACTTATCAAGGGGCTGGCAATTATTCCCTGATCTTCTAAAATTGCTCTGTCCTCGGTACGAGCCACACACAAAGTTTGTTGGCTGCCTATAACAGTACGGAAAAGAGGTGTGTGAGGTTCAAAAAGTTCAATATATCCTTTCTCCGACCAACCCTCTTTAATAACTACTTCAAGACCCTGTTTACTGAGCAGAAATATAGAGAATGAATCTGGATTTAAAACCATACTAACCAGATCTTTCGCTCCATTTAAAATTGTTTTTGTATCATGCCCCTCCATGATCTGAGCCATTTTAAAATAGGAGATCATAGTTTGTGTTTGACCAGCAACCATGGTTTCAAGGCGATCTTTGATCTGGTGCATCTGGACATAAGCGTTAGTAATAGAGTGTTCACGCCCCTGTCCTTCAACTAAATACTGACGTAATTTATCTCTTTCTCTTATATGCCGAAGCCTTAACTCTCCAAGAATAGTAGATGTCATCAACCAAAAAATTGGCAGTTTCATTATTGTATAAATATGCTCATAAACATCTTGCCCAAATACATAATTGTTTGCAGAACCTGAAAAAATCAATATCAGGCTGGCTATAATTGTAACAACCATGCCCTCCCAACGACCATATTGTACGGTAATTATGAGTATGATTATCCAAAATGGGTGGGGGTCAACCTGATAAAAACCATCACTATTGCCAAAATAGTTATCAATTGCAAAACAGACAGCAAAAAAAATGCCCATCTCCAACAAAGCACTGGTTCTTATACCTAAAAATTTTTTTTGTTTGGGAAACGATACCAAATTTGCATTTAGGTCGGACGGGGCAGGCTGCTCACTATTGCTTGATTCAACTAGCATCTTTAGGGGTGGATTTCTTTAAAAGTAATCTTGATACAAGTTGCTGGACCAAACTCTTTGATGTAGAGGCGAGTGTCTCTCTACTTCCGATAATTGAACCACGCATGGAGTGGCTGGCTTTCCACATTACCACTCCGTCTTTGGTTCTTAACAGAGATAAAACAAGACTAACTATTGGGTCAGCACGTAAACCGTGCTGGTATGAATACTCAGTAACAGTACCGGTCAATATCATATCGACCTGCAAACGTTTTCCCAATCGAGTACTGTTGTAGGGTTTCATTACACGATCTTTTTCTACACTGTTTGTTTTTAGATATCTACGAATTGTATCTTCCGGTGGTTGATTGGTCACACCTTGTACATATAGCTCTGTTGAAACAAGTTTCGCAACAATAACACCAGCATTGGGAGTTGTACTAAAATTTTCCAGAGGTACAACCGCTAAAGACAAATCCTTTACTGAAAGCAACTCTTTGCTACGAAAAACTTGTATATTTTCCGGGGTAGCAGAAATGGTCACACACCCAGAGAGAGTTGCAACAAACAGTGATAAGAAGGCTATCTTTAAAAATCGATAGCCAAACTCAACAATCCCTATTTGTCTGTTTATTAACATTGCGTTTGATTCCAACTTTTACCACGTTTCAACTTATTTCTAAGTTATAAAGCTACAAATAACTGTGATCTATAAAGCAGTTCAAGTGCTTTAGAGTAAACACAGATAGTTATTTATCGGCTATACAGTGTAAAAGTGTACTGATTTTGATGGATCTCCTTTTGTGTATAGCAAAAGTTACTGCTTTGCCAAATGGAAAAACAAAAACCATCCTAACCAATTGTGTGACAAGCTCTTTACGTTTAAGTAAGAATAATCAACAGTTTGCTTAAACCATAACATGTTTTATGCTAAATAAATTGCAAGGAATGGCTGAAACTCAAGAAGAAAAATGGGGTGGTTGATTGCTCGGTTATATCTAAACCAAAATCCATCTTCACATCAAGAACATGATCATCTTGCCAATACCAATTCCCCACTAGCCCCAAGCCCAAAGAGTGCTTATTTGATAGTGAATCGAAGGTATCACTAATTAATAGGGAGCGGGTTAATACTCTTGATGAAACATCCTGCCAGCCAACAGAGATAGTATGGCTCTCTTTTTCAGGTCTTGGGTAAGGTTCAAAGGAACTGCCATCTTCTTTGGTGCTGGTCAACAGATAGCTGGGGTTTTCCCATGCTAGAGCATAACCCAATGAGAGAGGATAATCTTCAGGGCTCCACTGCCAGCTTAAGTCAATATTAATACTTTTGGCAGCATTGGAATAGCCCTGTATATGATAGCGGTTGACAGCAGCAAAC
Source organism: Magnetococcales bacterium (assembly GCA_015232405.1). Classification (GTDB taxonomy): domain Bacteria; phylum Pseudomonadota; class Magnetococcia; order Magnetococcales; family JADFYX01. The sequence goes on from JADFZS010000010.1 coordinate 56,741, forward strand.
AGTCTACTTTGGAGGGTATCCCACCAATCGTCATAGCGCCCAAATCCTAGTTGATCCCGCTGCGCTTGATGAAGCCGCCCTGAAATATCTCCATTTTCAGGATAATACAATTTACCTTTTGCCTCCCATCCCCCACTCTCCCCTTTTGTAATATGGGTTAGCAGAAGGCCAGGTTTGAGTTGTCCTGCAATATTCAAAGCAGATTTGCCAATGGTTAAATCATTATGTTCAACCCCTACCCCCCAAAGAAGACTGTTTTTTTCAATAACATCAACATCAACCAACCATGGGTCTGGGGCAACAATTTGGCTTAAGGATAAACCTGTTGTAAGGCGTAATTTATTGCTTACTGCAAAGTTAACATTGGTAAACAGATCTTTTTTTATCAAATCATCTGCAGAGTTATTAGTGTATGATAAACCTGTTTGCCACTCCCCTTTATGCTGCCTTAGAAGGGCCATTTTCTCTTTAATCAGTTCATTATTCATCGGGTCATTTAACAATGCCCGGTCATAATCCAAAAGAGCCTCCTGCCAAAAGCCAGCATCTTCCAAACTTTGCGCCCGATAAACCAACTGCTTTAGTTCAAGCTTTGTATTATTCTTAACTAAAGGTACACCACCCAACTTTTTTGTTATCTTATTTTGCAGTTGCCATCGCAATTGATCCAAGTTAAACAAAGCTTCTGTAGACTCATCTAAAAGCTCCCCATCATCACTATCTGAATGTTGGGGTTGTGATGAAGAGTCACCTTGCAAAACCAAGATTTGTCTCTCCCAATCTACATCAAGCCAATTTGCTTTTACATCTCTTTCATCTCCCGAGTGAGACTTCGTTAACTCCAAAAGGAGATCATTTTGGCTCAAGTCAACCTTTCCACTTTTTAATTTATCTATTATTTCATCAGCCTTGATAGTGGAGGAATACTCAGTCAACCCCAATAGAATCTCTTGCTGGTTCAATTTGAAAGAATCATCTGTGGTGGAACTTTGTGAAAGGTCAGTATTTTCATCAAAAATAAAACCTGTCAACTCCATAAGGATTTCACGTAGATTGGATTTGGTTTTTGCCCTTTTTGCTGTATTAAAAACCAGTGCATGTTTTTCACCTTCAACTTTACGCCAGCTACCTTTTAGAGGGGCTTTCCAAGTCAACAACAGTGTGTTGTAGCCATGATAACTCTGAAACGATTGAAACTTAGCACCAAAGCCATCAAGGGGGTTATCCTCCTGTAAAAACTCAATTGGCCCTGCAAACCTGATATAAAGCTCGTTTTTATCCCCGGTTACTTCAAACAACATCTCAGTTTTGATTTTAAGAGCTACCTGTCCATTGGTCAGCTTTGAAACATCCAAAGTTACAGGCTTTGGTCTTATCCGGTAATCTTGTTTAGATACAGATTTATTTTGGGAATCATGATTGGGGGTTGTTGTCTGGGCTGCATCAGCTACAACTGGTACGACAGCACTCAACACAAGAGCAGCTGCTGCTGTTTCTAGATTTATATTTTGCATTGTTTGCAATTTACAGCTGTTTTATAGCAGACTCAAAGCCCTAGCCCACATGTTGCTAAATTCGGTTGAGAGAACCGGGCAGGAACAATAACCCTAGAAACGGCGGTAGGCGGTGCGTGCTGACAACCGCCGTTTCTAGGATAACCAAGTCTTAGTTAATTTAATAGTTGTTGGGCAAGATCCAGTCGGTCCATCTCAAAAAGAAGCTCAACATAATCTGCCCGCAACCAATGATCATCCTTTTTCTCATGAAGAAGTTGAGCATATTGATTCATTGCTTTTTTCTTCATGCCCAGACGATGCAATAAGCGCGCCTTTGTTGATCTCTCTTTGTAGGTTTGGCTAGTTTCGAGCATGTCCAAAGCTGCACGAAGATACATTTCGCCACGCTCTTTAGCCCCTTTATTGATGAGTACATCTCCCATATAGAGATAATCTTGATGGGTTGCCTTCGGCTGAACAAGCAGACGTTGAAAATACCTCTCTGCAGCCTGCCACCGCTTTTGTTCCATGGCAAAGATACCAAGATTTTTAAGGGCAAATGTATTTTTGGGATCAGACTTCAATAAGGTTTTCATTATTATGGATGCTGTATTTTTAAGATCCAGATCCAGAGCTGCCCTGCTTATGGTCATAAGGCGTTTTATATCTTTTTGAACAAAAGGTATTTGACGCAACATCAATTCTGCCACCATAGCTTTATTGTCAAGGCGTAACGATGCTTCTTGAATCAGATCAGAAAAACGGTGATTTTTACCCAAAAGCTCCAACCGTTTCATGCCGATATCAACAACCAATTGAGGCTGCCCACTATTCAACAGATGCTCCATCCAACCAGTTATATTTTCATTAGATGATTTTTTGGCTCGTACCAAAAGCCAAGAGACAGCCTCCTTAGGTGCTTTTGGCCCCCAAAGATATCTTAACTGCCCCACTATTGGATTTTTAGGTGAAGTAATATTTTTTGCAGCAATCAAAAAGCTCTTCTCTGCTAATGATTGATCCCCTAGATCAAGAGCCAGATAACCAAGCTCACCATAATTTTGTGCTAATCCATATAGCTTTGGGTTGTTGAGACTTTTATTGGCTAAATCCAGCATGATATCAGACACAGCAAGATTTTTTTCCCAGCTTTGGCGTACAATACTTCCATAAATCAGCCTATCTTCACTATTTTGTGAATCGGCGAGGATTTTAGCAATTTTCATCGCTTTTTGTAGTTGGCCTGCCAAGACATATATCTCCGCCAATAAAAGCCGACTTTCACGATTTTGATAGTGCTTATTTATTATTTTTGCCCCTACCAGAGCAATATTTGTATTGCCTCCATTAAAAGCCCCGTATGTTAAATCTTTTAGAAAACCATACTCTGACTCTTTTAAATTTTTTATCCAGTGGATAATGGCACTTTGGTTTTTACCCTCTAAAGCAGAAAAAAGCACCCACCCCTTCTCTACCTCCATTCCCTTGCGACTCTTGTACAAATTATCAAATACTATAAAACCATCACTGTATCGCCCATTATCAAAAAAATATTGCCTTAAGTCGGCTATCAACCAACTAGGAGAATTGGGATTTGCAACTGCCCTTTGCGCCCACGCCATGGCTGTCTGCTTTTCACCCATTTCCAAAAGTAGAGCAATACCTGACTGTAGATGTTCAATTTTTATCTTTTCATTACTCCAAGCGCGATCCAACCAAAAGGTGGTGTTAACCTTATTTCCCAACAACCAGGTTAGACTGGCAGTTTTAACAGGGTTGTCATTCAGAAAGTCTACGTCTAGTCGTTTTGTAAGAAATTCTGCAGTTTTGACCTCTCCTTTATCAATAGCGTAGTCGATAAATAGATGCTTAAGCCAAGGTGGGAAAGCTTTGTCGGGAAGTGCATTTACCACTTTTATGGCAAGTTCATTGTTCTCCTGCTTTAATGCCATCGCCACCAATTGCGGCAAAACTTTTATAGCAAGCTTTCCTTTTTCAAATTGTCTCTCAATAATAGGCATGACAGCATCTTGTCTACCTGTAGCATCTGCTAACTCTATCCATTTCGTTAGCAGATCTGCCGAATGCAAGGCCGCCCCCTGATAAGGTTCAAGCAGACGCCAAGCTAACTCTGCATTGGCACTGTAATGTAATAAATCGCCAAATACAGAGGCATGGTAAGGATCAAAATGATTTGTTAGCCACGATTTGCTAGCCATAAGGGCTTTTTCATTTTCACCAACCATCAACAACATATCGGTATGGAGTATAGCTAATTGTGAATCCATAACATCAGGATGGCGTTTTCTTAATATCAATAAAACATCTGCAGCCTCTATCCACTGTTTTCTACTAGCCAACAATATTGCAAGTTTAATAAAATTGTCTGGTTTTTCGGGATATTCTCGGACCAATTGATAGAGAACATCTATCTCTTGGGGATACATTGCCAGCAGATCATAACTGACAACCAGTTTTTCTAGTAACTCTACTGTGGGCCTTATCTTGCGAATCTCTTCTTGGTTGTGCAACTCATCAAATGGTCTTTGTGCCAACTTATAATAAAGCCCAAGAAGTTGTCGGGCCTCCAGTAAGTTTGGATTATTTTCAACTAACTTTTCTAATAGATTAATTGCATCTTCTATACTCCCATGCCTTATTCGCAGCTCAAGTAGAGGCATGAGGTTTTTTACAGTTGGGTCACTATCTTCCATGATACGGTCTACATATTTTTGGGCGTCGGTATATTGACCAGCCTTCAGATATATCAGGGCAAGCTCATCATTGCTTGGCGTGATCAGCCTAATAGCTGAAAAACCACCAAAAATTATCAAGATTAAGACCAAATAATAACGATACATGAATTACCAGATAAAAAGTCTTCAGTCAGTTTCAAGATTTTTAATCTCGACGCGACCTCCAGGCAAACCTTTAGACCCGAAAGAAAATTTCAACACTCCATTTTTTCCAATATTTCCAACATGATGATCAATCACATCTCCAACATCATCAATTAAACTTGCTTCAAACTGGCCTTTCCATGGTGTTTTCCAGACAAATTCACCACTACCATAACCATGGGAGTTGAATTTCAAACTATGGGGTGTAGGAAAAGAGAGAGAGCCAACCATCCAGCTGGACTCAACCATATATGGCCTACCTGACGGAAGAACACCACTATTAGGATGGTCTGTCAGGGCAATGATAGGAGCCTCATGATCCTTATCCAGTGCAATGTAGAGACTACCCTGATGATGTTTCTGACCTAAGACCCCTTCTGATTTATTGAAATCAACTCTTGTAAATAGCGCTTGATCAAAGCGTACTGTGTTTAAAGCCCCACGATCCACAATTCGCCAACGTCCTTTTTCATCTCTTTGTAGATCTGCACCAATTGCACCCTCTACAACACTGGCAAAATGGCTGGCAGCAATTGGAGTTAAAGGTAGAGAGCGTGCATAGTCCAAGTTAAAACGCAGGGCATTCAAACTTGAGGTTTTTTCGCCTGAATACATATGGTAATAAACGTTAAATGGTTTCAACCGCAAAGGAGTGCCTGTGTTGTGTACTGTTTTTACCAAATGTTTAAAACCAAAAAAGTTGGAACTCCACAACTCAGTATATGTATTTTCGTTACTGTTTGATGAATAAGTCTGCCAAGCAGATCCAACCCTTCGTCCCAATGGAGCAACCCAAGATATAGAAGGAAACTGCCTATCAAAACGAGAATCTCCTCCGTTGATATTTTTCATTCCAGCCTCTTCTACGGCCAATATAGCATCTTCATAAGGCAGGGTGTCTCCTGACCACTGGAATAGTTTTACCTTTTTGCCTTCTGGAGCCAATTTCTCTATCTCTTTAACTGATTCTGCAATCTCTTGAGCAAGACTATATGGACCGAAATAATAGGCTCTCGGGGTACGGTATTCCATAATTACTTCCTGGTCATTATTGCCTTTTATCCTCTCATTCTCATTGCTCGCAATTCTGTTTAATGCTTGCTTCCATGCTCCAGTATCCATCTGTGGCTTTTTTTTAGTCCGCCCCATATCCAATAGAGATTTTAGTTGCTGAAAAAAATCGTTCTCTTTGAGTTGTGGATATAACCATAAATACTGTTGCTCTTTATCTTCGGAATACTCTTCAAAAAATTGCCAGAATAGTGGGTGGCTATAGGTGTGACTTCCGATTTCTACATGTTTTAAGGCAAATGCCTTTTTGGCTATTTTTTTTATAGACGGGTTTTGCCCAAGTCGTTCATCGAAATCACCGGCAATGGGGGCAACTGTTACTGGAAGATCTGGATATTTCTCTAAAATCTCCTTAAGAATCACCTCGCTTGATAGTTTTTTATCCTTACTGTATTCATCAATTTGGGTTAAATTTCGCCAACCATCACCATCGATATGGGAAAAATAAATACGCCTATTTGACATGGTGGTAGCATCAAGTTTAGCTAATTTATCTGTTGCAAAGGCCTTGGCAAAAAAATTAAATGGATTTATATACCACTGAATAAAATCTCCTTCAGGAGTTGTATACAAAGCAAAGGATTCTGCTACATAACCTCCATTTGGACCAGTCGCAACCAATACTGTATCTGTTTCTGGTTTGTTAAATTGTCTGGCAGTTAGGTGGACTTTAACTCTAGGATCTGTTGCTACCATTTTTTTGTATGACGGAAGCACTCCACTAAAGGTTCTCTCAAAGTCCATTACCCTTGGGTTTTTATCTATCAATTGCACTTTGTGAGTAAAACGTACCCACTCTGAAAGTGGCTTAAGTCCCAACCTTCCCCAAAAACGGTCCATTAAATACCCAGGTGTGGTTTCCCCTTTTAAATTGATATCAAAAGGAGGAGTTCCCATTACCACCAATTTTTTTCCCGCTGCTATTATATCAATTGCCCAACGTAATAATCTATTTGGGTCTGCTATCCTGTCAGTAGACATCCAGAGCAAAACACCCCGAACATCTTTCATCTGAGACAAAGATGGAAGTGGTTGACTTAAATTGTGGTTGCGTAATAACAACCCAATATGATTCAGAGGCATTTCTGCTAATTTATGAGGTTTATCAAACCAATATGGACTGTTTTTAGAGTCATCATGCAATGAGAGGATGGTTCTTGGCTCGGAGGTAAAACCCTCAACTGTTTTTTGCTCGCAGAAACCTTTTTGGGTAAAAATACTAAAACACAAAAGCAGGATTAAAAACTGATAAGGCAACATAGTTATAAATCCCACTTTTCAAGGTTTGTTGGGTGGTATCCAATCAAGGTTTATTGAAGTTATGAAAGAGTTGAAACCATGCCTTTCATGTTCGCTATAGAGCTTGGCAACCCCATCTTGATCATCGGTTTCCCAATAATCCAAGATGTATAGCTTTAGATCGGCTTTTTTTTTAAACATATTATTTATTTGTCTAATTCTTCTATCTCGGGTAACAACTTTTAACAGATAATATTGTTCTTTAACGGGATCATAACTACTAAACAAGGATTCCGCTATCACCATATCAATATCTTCATATAGCCTATCAAATAGTCTGCTATCATCCCTGATCATGATCTTTAACTGGGGGTAATGAAGATGAACTGTTTTGATAAGATTGATTGTGGTATCTAGTGTATCTTCATATAAATCGGCTCTTTTGGGAGTATCAAAATATATGCCTTGAAAACCCATACGAATAAATTGCGGTATAAAGGTGTAAAGAACCCACTGTGTCCAACGTCGATCATTTACATTCACTAGAAATTCATCAACATCAATACCTTGAGATCTCTTTTTGGTTATTAGTCCTTGGCGGTTTAACTCCAAGAAATAACGGCTGTTTTCAAGAATTTTATATGTGCTGAAATGGGCTAAAACTATTTTTCCCCGTACTGTAAAAGGCTCTAGGGGTTGTTGGGTTTTTGAATTTAAAATCAATATGTTATAAGGGAGCAGAAGATTTGCTTGTGAATTAATGCCAGAGTACACCACAAGAGTCTTGGAGTAACCTGTTGTTGGCAGTATAACAGCTGATAAAATTATAGCGTAAACAAAAGTCCACCCCATTAAACGGTATATCCATTTACGATTTACAATATCAAGCATTAGCTAGAAAACTCATCATTTTGTAGATATTTATCAAGTACATTCAGATATTTAATCTTTGACTATAACTATATGATCTTGTTCAGATTCACCTGCTTTTTCCAGGGCAACCTTTGCCAACTCTACCAACTCTTCATGATTTTGTGTTTTGTTTTCTGTGAATGATGCAATACCAAATTGAAATGATAGAGCAATCTCATCTTGGGGTGGATGAAAAACATCATCAAAGCGATTGGCAACTTGATAGGCTTTGTTAGAAGGGGTGTCTAGTAGTATACTGCAAAAAATATCATGGCCTATACGACAACAATGGTCAGTCTCCCTGAAGACACTTCGAACTGCACTTCCCATACTAATCAGAACCTTATTACCCATATTTTTCCCATAATTTTTGCACAAATTTTCAAATTCTACAGGCTTGAAACAGATTACTGTCAACTCCAGGTTCTGCCTTTTTGTCCTTTTATACTCTTTAAACAGTATTTCATCCATCCAGCGGGTATTATAAAGACCCGTCAAATTGTCCGAATAAGACATGGATCGCAATCGATCATGTCGCCGTCTATTTTTTGTTATATCGCGAATAAACAAAATGGAACCAATATTTTCCCCACTATCATCTGTGGAATTTGAAAAAAAGCATCGCAGTACTTTATCCTGATACTGAATTGTCTTGGTGTTATTTTTTTTCTCGTTATGTATCAAAGATTGGACGGTGTTTATGTCATCAAAAATTTGTAAAAAACCAGAATCGATAATATTTTTTTCGGATTTTCCAAGAACCTTCTCGGCACTTGGATTTACAATCAAGATTTCTCTTTCACTATTAGTCA
>JADFZS010000110.1 GCA_015232405.1 Magnetococcales bacterium
CTTTGCTCTGTTATGCCAGATGAATCAATAGGTTGCGTCAGGTGCGTGCTGGCAACTGCTGTTTCTAGGTTTAATATATGGCTGGGTTCTTGAAAATTGGGGGAGTATTACTGGATATTTTTTAAAATATGCAGATTTAAGGAAAGAAAATGACAAAGTTTGTATTTATCACTGGTGGTGTTGTTTCGTCTCTTGGCAAGGGGTTGGCAGCGGCCTCTTTGGGCTGTCTACTGCAAGCAAGGGGTTATAAGGTTACCATCCAAAAGCTGGACCCATACATCAATGTTGATCCTGGTACAATGAGCCCGTTTCAGCATGGTGAGGTGTTTGTAACAGATGACGGTGCTGAAACCGACCTTGATTTGGGCCACTATGAGCGGTTTTTAAATATCCCCATGGGTAAAGCCAACAACTTTACCACAGGGCGGATCTACCAACGGGTTATCCGTAAAGAGCGTAGGGGTGACTACCTCGGCTCCACAGTACAGGTTATTCCACACATTACAGATGCTATAAAACAGGCTATCCATAGTGTGGCAGGGGATGTGCAAATTGCCATCATTGAGGTTGGCGGTACGGTTGGTGATATCGAATCGTTGCCATTTATGGAGGCTATCCGGCAGATGCGTAATGATCTGGGCCGGGAGCACACCCTGTTTATCCATTTAACCCTGGTTCCTTACATCCCCACAGCAGGGGAACTTAAGACCAAGCCAACCCAGCACTCTGTTAAAGAGCTATTGGCTATTGGTATTCAACCGGATCTTCTCATTCTGCGTACAGATCGTGAAGTTCCTTCTGGTCTGCGGAAAAAAATAGCCCAGTTTTGTAACGTATCCTTGGATTCAGTCATCGCCTGTCAGGATCAAGACAGTATATATCGGGTTCCTTTTGCTCTCTATCTGGAGGGGCTATCAAGAAAGGTGTTGTTGCAATTGAACCTGCAAGGTGCAGAACCTAAAATGGAAGATTGGGAGTATGTACTGGATAAAACCATCAATCCCACCCATAAAGTTACCATAGCCATTGTAGGAAAATATGTTGAGCTTAAAGAGGCCTATAAATCGTTGAATGAAGCTCTGTCTCATGGTGGCATTGCAAATGATTCCAAGGTGCTTGTGCGCTGGGTTGATGCCGAAGATCTTATAAAAGAGGACCCTGAAGCTTCACTGAGTGGTGTTGATGGTATCTTGGTTCCTGGTGGATTTGGCGAGCGGGGAACAGAGGGTAAAATTATCGCAATTCGTCATGCTCGGGAGTCAAAAATACCCTATTTGGGAATCTGTCTTGGTATGCAGATGGCAGTGGTTGAGTTTGCCCGTAATGTTGCCAACATACCTGATGCCTGCTCATCGGAGTTTGAGCCACAAGGGGAGGACCCTGTAATCGCTCTTATGACCGAATGGATGGATGGTAATCTACTGCAAAAACGGGATGTAAATGCCGACATGGGTGGTACTATGCGCCTGGGAGCCTATGATTGTCTTCTGGTTGAAGGTAGCCTGACTGCCAAGGCGTATGGTGAATTGGAAATTTCAGAACGTCATCGCCACCGCTATGAGTTCAACAACAACTATCGCCAGCAGTTAATTGATGCAGGTCTTTTGATAACCGGAACCAGTCCCGATAAGGAGTTGGTGGAGGTGGTGGAGATTGCAAACCACCCATTTTTTGTCGCTTGTCAATTTCATCCTGAGTTTAAATCACGACCCCGTACACCCCATCCACTATTTTCTGAATTTGTCAGGGCTTCAATGTTATTTAGAGGAGGTCAGTAGTGACCAAGTTGCCAATTGGATCGCCCAGCACAGCCCATCGTGAGGTTTGGGTCAAGGATGTCTGTTTTAGCAACCCTGCACCTTTGGCGATAATTGCCGGGCCTTGTGTTATCGAAGGCACAGGTTATACCCAAGGTGTGGATTTTGCTTTGAAGACAGCCGAAACCTTGAAAAAAATCTGTGATGGTGTCGGTCTACCCCTGGTCTATAAATCATCCTTTGACAAAGCCAACCGTACCTCAGTGCAGAGCTATAGAGGTCCGGGGTTGGATGTTGGTTTGAAAATTTTGGAGAGGGTTAAAACCGAGCTTGACGTACCTGTTGTAACCGATGTCCATGAGATTGCCCAGGTAAGAGCAGTAGCGGAAGTGGCAGACCTCATGCAAACCCCGGCTTTTCTCTGTCGTCAGACCGATTATATCCAGGCTGTTGCCATGGCTGGTAAGCCGGTTAACATAAAAAAAGGGCAGTTTTTAGCTCCTCAGGATATGGTAAAAGTGGCCCAGAAGGCCCAACAAGCAGGTAACGATTCAGTAATGCTCTGTGATCGGGGCTACACCTTTGGTTATGGCAATCTTGTTGTTGATATGCGTGGGTTGGTGGTGATGAGTGATACCGGTTTTCCGGTTATTTTTGATGCTACCCATTCGGTACAACAACCTGGAGGTTTGGGGGAGAGCTCCGGGGGTGAGAGGCAATTTGTTGCCCCTCTGGCAAGGGCTGCGGTATCTGTTGGTGTTTCTGGGCTGTTTTTAGAGACCCATGAAGATCCTGATAATGCACCATGTGACGGCCCAAATATGTTACCATTTGATCAATTGCCGGAACTCCTGACAATGTTTAAAAGATTGGATGAAGTACGAAAAGGGTAAAAAAAGAAGCGATCCTGTTTGTCGATAACACTAAACAAACTGTCAAAAGGATTAGTTATGAAACAGACCCCCCTGCATAGTGTGCATGTAGCAAGTGGAGCAAAGTTGGTGGACTTTTCTGGCTGGGAAATGCCTCTCCACTATGGTTCACAACTGCAAGAACATGAGTTGGTGCGCAGTGGTTGTGGTCTGTTTGATGTTTCGCATATGGGGGTTGTGGACCTTTATGGCGAAGGTAGTCAAGCACTTCTCCAGCGAATACTGGCCTGTGATGTAGCCCGTATGCCCGTTGTAGAACCGGGTCAAGCTGGGCGGGGCATCTATGGGTTGATGCTCACCGAACGGGGCAATATAGCTGATGATCTAATTGTCTATCCCTTGGCTCGGGATCTTTATTGCCTTGTGGTAAATGCAACCACCAGTAAAAAAGATGTGGCCTGGATACGCGCCCATGCTTCTGCAATGGGGGTTGAAGTTCGCAATAGGGATGATGTCGCCATAATAGCTGCCCAAGGTCCCAAGGCTTCCGCATGTTTAGGTCATGCCCTATCAGAAAATCTGGTTAAAAAAGTTCAAGCTTTAAAACCTTTTAATATCATTGTCGATGGTGATTACCGTATTGCCCGTAGTGGTTATACCGGGGAGGATGGTTTTGAGTTTATAGTTCCCAAAACCATGGCTGTTCGGGTTTGGAATGGGCTGGTTTTGGCTGGGGCCTCACCTGTGGGATTGGGGGCGAGAGATACCCTGCGTCTGGAGGCAGGTTTAAATCTATATGGCAAAGATATGGATGAAAAACACTCCCCGCTGGAGTCCGGGGTGGCCTGGACCATAGATTGGGACCCTCCCAACCGTGATTTTATCGGCAGGCCCGCACTGGAGGTACTGCGCAAAAAAGGCAATAGTAAAAAACGCATTGGCCTTATTTTGCAGGAGAGAGGGGTGCTGCGTGATAAGCAAAAAGTTTTGCAGGGAGGGAATATTGTGGGTGAAATCACTAGTGGAGGATTCTCTCCCACCCTTAAAAAAGGTATTGCTCTAGCCCGTGTAAATAGCAACATTCAGCTGGGTGATGAGTGTCAAGTGGAGGTACGGGGTCGTCATCTTGCAGCAAAAGTGGTGCGACCTGTGTTTGTTAAAAAAAGTCAACCAGTCTAACTATATATCCGGTTTTTTTTATCCGGGTAAATTTCCTAAACAAATTACAATAAAATGGGATATTAAGATAATGCCTTTTATTCCCCATACACCCCAAGATGTAGAAACTATGCTGGCAACAATTGGTGTTTCTGGCATTGATGATCTATTTTCTGAAATTCCTGCCAATATACGTTGTGAGCCACCCAAGCTTTTACCGCCATTAAATGAGATGGAGATATCCCGTTTAATGACCCAACGAGCTGCCCTAGATGGTGGTAAATTGGGATTTTTAGGGGCAGGAGCCTACGAACACCACATACCAGCCGCGGTTTGGCAGATAACAACAAGGGGGGAGTATTATTCCTCATATACCCCATATCAGGCCGAGGCCAGCCAGGGAACCCTGCAAGTTCTCTATGAATTTCAGAGTATGATATCCGGTTTAACCGCCATGGAGGTTGCCAACGCCTCTCTTTATGATGGGGCAAGTGGTACAGCTGAGGCGGTTTTGATGGCTGTGCGCTGTAGCCGTAAAAAAGCCAACCGTATCGCAATACCTACTACAGTAAACCCCGTTACAATTGCTACCATACGCGCCTTGGTTTCCCAGCAGGGTATCGAATTAATAGAGATGCTCTGCACAGAAGAAGATGGTCGAGTGGATACTGAAACCCTTGCCCAATATAACGATGAAGATATTACAGCCATAATCATTCCCCAGCCCAACTTTTTTGGTCAACTTGAGGATGTGGATATTATTACCGACTGGGCCCACAGTGTGGGAGCTTTGGTTATTGGCATGGTCAACCCTATGGCTCTGGGTATTTTAAAACCACCGGGAGAGTGGGGAAGCCAAGGTGCTGATATTGCCTGTGGTGAGGGACAACCTTTGGGGATACCCCTATCTTCTGGTGGACCCTATTTTGGTTTTCTGGCCTGTCAGAAAAAATGGTTGCGACAGCTCCCCGGCAGAATTGTCGGACGGACCCAAGACCGGAGTGGAAAGAGGGGGTTTGTCTTGACTATGCAGACCAGAGAGCAGCACATTCGTCGTTCCAAAGCGACATCCAACATATGCACCAATCAGGGGCTTATGACCGTAGCGGCAACGATATATATGGCTATCATGGGGCCAAAAGGGTTGGCGAATGTGGCTTATGCCTGTCATGAAAATAGCCGACAACTGCTGGATGTTCTAACAGCTATCCCTGGGGTGGAACGGCTCCATAAAGGCCACTTTTTCCATGAGTTTGTCCTCAAGCTGGAGTTGCCTGTCAAGGATGTGCTGCAGGAGTTGCTAGATAGGGGAATTGTTGGTGGCTTGGCACTGGCTGAAAACTATTTGCTGGTTTGTGCTACCGAGACAAAAACCAAAGAGGATATCGATAGCTATGGAGCTGTTCTGGCAGATATTATGGGGAGGAGTGAGTCATGAGCGGTGATAGAGTGATTTTTGAAGAGAGTGTACCGGGTAGGAGCAACTCCCAACACGCCCCAACTCCCACAGGTGCCTGTGACCTGCCACAAGATTTTCTAAGAGCAGTTCCACCACCATTGCCGGAGGTATCAGAGCTCGAGGTAGTGCGCCATTACACCCAGCTATCCCAGAAAAACTTTTCAGTTGATACCCAGTTTTATCCTTTAGGCTCTTGTACCATGAAATATAACCCACGGGTCTGTAACTCCTTGGCAATGTTGCCGGGTTTTTTGTCCCGTCATCCCTTGGAACCAGTAGAGACAGGGCAGGGATTGCTGGCAACTCTTTATGAGTTACAAGAGATGTTGGCAGAAGTTTCCGGTATGGCAGGGGTATCGTTGACTCCCATGGCAGGGGCGCAAGGTGAGTTTGCTGGCATTGAGATGATCAGGGCCTACCATCACAATAATGGTGATGTTGATAGGGTTGAAATGTTGGTTCCCGATGCTGCCCACGGAACCAACCCAGCTACCGCTGCACTGTGCGGATTTCGGGTGCGGGAGATAGCAACAGATGAAAATGGCGACCTGGATTTAGCAAGTCTTAAAGAGGCGGTTGGCCCCCAAACTGCGGGTTTGATGTTGACCAACCCATCAACCTTGGGTGTTTTTGAAAGACGGGTAGAGGAGGTCATAGCGATTGTTCATGAGGTAGGGGGGCTGCTCTATTATGATGGAGCCAACCTAAATGCCATAACAGGACGCACCCGTCCTGGTGATATGGGTTTTGACGCTATCCATATAAATGTCCATAAAACTTTTTCCACTCCCCATGGTGGTGGGGGGCCGGGGGCTGGTCCGGTGGGGGTATCGGAAAGGTTGAAACCTTTTCTGCCAACCCCGATAGTGACCTGTTATGATTCCGAGGATATTAAAAAATATCGTTGGCTGTCAGGTATAAATACTCCACATAGTATCGGTCAATTGTCAGGATTTATGGGCAATATTGGTGTGCTATTAAGGGCTTACGTATATTTAAGAATGTTGGGTGGTCAAGGGATGCGCAGGGTTGCAGACCATGCCACCTTGAATGCTAACTATCTCTTAGCTAAACTTACCGCCGCCGGATTTACCGTGGCCTTTCCCAATAGGCGGGCAAGCCATGAATTTATTTTAACTTTAAAGCCGGAGGCCGATAACTATTCAGTAACCGCTTTGGATTTTGCCAAACGGCTGTTGGACTATGGATTTTATGCTCCGACCATCTATTTTCCCATGTTGGTCCCGGAGTGTATGTTGATTGAACCCACCGAGACGGAATCCAAGGGTGAGCTGGACCGTTTTGTGGATGCTATGGTGGCAATTCGTAACGAAGCAATTGAGGATCCAAGGTTGGTCAAGGGTGCTCCCCACAATATACCTCTGTCTGGTGCTGGGGTGGGACGACTGGATGAGACTCAAGCTGCTCGTAAACCCGATTTGAAATGGAATGAGGAATAGAGAATTATATGAACACAATAATAAGTATTCATGCCCGTGAGATTTTAGACTCCAGAGGCAATCCCACCGTAGAGGTGGATGTGGTTGCAGAGGGTGGGGCTATAGGTCGGGCTGCTGTTCCTTCTGGTGCTTCAACTGGTATTAGAGAGGCTCTGGAACTGCGTGATGGGGATGAAAAACGTTATCTTGGTAAAGGTGTGGTTAGGGCTGTTAATGCGGTAAATGGCGAGATTGCCGATGCCATAATTGGCATGGACGTTACCGAGCAACGGGCGATTGATGCCCGTATGATCAAGCTTGACGGTACAGATGGTAAGTCCCGTTTGGGGGCGAACGCAATTTTGGGTGTTTCCCTGGCGGTGGCTAAAGCTGGGGCTGAGACCACCGGACAATCTCTGTTTCGCTATCTTGGTGGGGTCAACGCCCACCGTATGCCCACCCCGATGATGAATATCATCAATGGCGGTGCTCATGCTGATAACAATGTTGATATTCAAGAGTTTATGATAATGCCAGTCTCTGCCACCTCCATTGCTGAGGCGGTACGAATGGGGGCAGAGGTTTTTCACCATCTCAAAAAGGTGTTACAAAAAAAGGGTCTCAATACTGCTGTGGGAGATGAGGGTGGTTTTGCTCCCAACCTTGCCTCTAATGAAGAGGCGTTGAAGGTTATTTTAGAGGCTGTTGCCAACTCCGGCTATAAGGCTGGTGAGGATATTCTCTTGGCTTTGGATTGTGCCTCTTCGGAGTTTTATGATAAACAAAAAGGGGTCTATAATCTCATAGGTGAGGGGAGGATTATGGCTGCCGATGAGCTGGTTGAATATTATAAGGAGTTGTGTGACCGTTATCCCATTATCTCAATAGAAGATGGTTTTGATGAAGGTGACTGGGATGGGTGGAAAAAGCTAACGGATGCTTTGGGAGATAGGGTGCAACTTGTGGGTGACGATCTTTTTGTCACCAATCCGGCTATTTTGGCCCGTGGCATACAAGAGGGTGTGGCAAACTCCATCTTGATAAAGGTAAACCAGATCGGCACATTGACCGAAACATTGGATGCCATAGAGCTTGCCCAGAGATCCGGCTATACCGCAGTGATATCCCACCGTTCTGGTGAGACCGAAGACTCCACCATCGCAGATATTGCTGTTGCAACAAATGCCGGACAGATAAAGACCGGATCGTTGAATCGTTCCGACCGGATTGCAAAATACAATCAGTTGATCCGTATTGAAGAGAGCCTTTATGAGGTTGCTCGTTATGCTGGCAAAGAGGTTTTTGCCACACTTTTTTAATATTAACTGCCAATAAATAGATATAAATATTATCGAAATAAAATTTTTTTTACCCCTGGGAAATCATCGTTTTTCAGGGGTTTTTTGTTGTGAGTAGCTTTTAAAATCAATGTGTTATTTATATATGTAGAACTCATAATATATAAACATCATAATATTATGAACTACTAATGATTATTGATATTTATTCTTGTTTGTTTATATTGCTAAATATATTAGTTAATACGTTAATCCGGTTATAAAATTTTATTATTACAAAAAGTCGCGGGGAATGTATGCTTAGAACTTTACGACCAGACACAGTGGATGAGATGGTAAAAATTGGTGTTGTTGCCAAACGTTTAGACATCTCCATCCGGACAATTCACATGTATGAAAGAGAGGGACTATTTATCTCATACAAAAATAGGGCAGGAACACGTTATTTTTCAGAAAAAGATATAGAGTGGTTGGTTGAAATTCGTAGAATGATCAAATCCAGCATAAGTATAGCTGGTATTCGCACCTTGTTATCCTTGATTCCCTGTTGGGAGAAGATGAAGTGTGGTTATGTTGAAAAACAGGACTGTCCGGCTATTACCGAGCATCTGTCACCTTGCTGGGCAAACAAGGGCAATAAATGTGACAGTACCAGCCAGGAGTGCCGTAATTGTGAAGTCTATGATATGCGCTTTTGTGTAGGTGTGCTTAAGAGTGCTGTGGATATCAAGCTAAAACAGGCCCATGGTTTTGGTGTTATACCACAGTCAAATCCAGTTCCTGTACAACAGGCAAGTATATAATTTGTTTTTAGGATTAATATGAGCAGCGAAAATATCTTTCCCAGTCAGCCCTCAATAACCCTCTATGATCCACTGGCGGATTTACTGGGGGCTGGCGATGGAAAATTTACCTATACCTTTGGTGATGCTGTAAAACTGTCGGGCCATGCCTGCCCGACGGTTGCAGGAGCTTTTTTGTTGGTAAAGGTGGCACTGGACAATCTCTACCCTAACGGTGAAATACCGGTACGTGGTGATATAACGGTAGAGGTTGCTGGTGGACCCTCTGATGGAGTCAACGGACCTTTAAGTCAGGTCTACACCCTTATAACAGGGGCTTCGTCAGCCCAGGGTTTCCACGGTTTGGCAGGTCAGTATGTGCGTAAGGATCTGTTGCGCTTCAATGTTGATGGTGCTGGCATGGTGACTTTTGGTCGCCGTGACAGTGGCAAAAAGGTAACTTTGGCCTACTCTCTGGCATCCATACCACCCAAGACCGAGATCGGACATATGATGGGAGATATTCTCTCTGGCTCTGCTTCTGATGAGGTGAAGTCCCATTTTGCTGCTGGTTGGCGACAGAGGGTGCTTGATATTTTGGCTGATGGTGGCAATACAACCGTTCAGGTTGTTTAAAATTCCTTGGTTGAGGAAAAGTACCTGACACTTTAAATCCATCGCTATGGGTTTATGTAGAAAGGGGTGCATAATTGGTTATGTGATCTATCACCAACCGATTATGATGGGCAACTCTTTGATAAAAAACCAACCCACATAAATAGCCGCACATTAGAAAATACCAAAAAAAATCATTGATAAACCGATGTTTAATCAAGCAACCTCCATATTCTTCATGGGTCAGGTTATGCAACCCATTTTATTTTATTGTGATAATAGGTTAAACTGTGGAGATGGATAAACGTGAGCCAGATTTAATTGATATAGACCCGGAAGTTTCTGCAAATGTTTCGGAGTCAGCCATGCCCCCTTCTGCTTGGATGGAGCAGATGGAGGCGAACCGTGCTGCCGAGCGACAGGTGTTGGAGAGCCTATTACAAGAGAACACATTGGAGAAGAAGCGGTCTCGGATGTGGAAGAATCTTTTTCGGCTGTTTATTGTTCTCTATCTGGTGTTTATCGCTTGGCACTCAGTTAATGGTGAATGGTCGGCTGAGGATATGGAGGGTTTAACCGCCAGCAGTGGTCATACAGCGGTGGTTAGTGTAATGGGTCCGATAATGCCAGCTACTCCTTATAGTGCGGAGAATATAATCCAGGGTTTGGTGAACGCTTTTGAAGATCCTGACACCAAGGGTGTTATCTTGCGTATAAACAGCCCAGGTGGCAGCCCGGTACAGGCGGGTCAGATTTATGATGCCATGTTGTTGTTGCGAAAGCGAAATCCCACCATACCTGTGTATGCCGCTTTAGAAGATCTTTGTGCTTCTGGTGGTTATTATATAGCAGCCTCAGCTCCCAATATTTATGCCGATAAGGCCAGTTTGGTTGGCTCTATCGGTGTTATTATGCAGGGTTTTGGTTTAGAGAAGGCCATGGATAAGCTGGGTGTGGAGTCACGGCAGTTAACCTCAGGTAAGAACAAATCATTTATGAGCCCCTTTGCTCCGGTAGATCCCAAAGAGAGCGCCCATGCAAAGTCTCTGTTACAGCGTATTCATAAACAGTTTATCAAGGCGGTCAAGCAGGGGCGTGGCGATAGGTTGAAACCGGGGGATCAAGATCTTTTTGAGGGTCTGGTCTGGACGGGAGATCAGGCGGTTAAGTTGGGTTTGGTAGATGGATTGGGTTCGCCATCGTATATTGCTAGGACAAAAATAGGGGCCAAACGCATGGTTGATTTTACCTATAAGGGGGACTGGTTTTCTCGTATGGGTTTACGGGTAGACGCTTTGGTGCGCAATGCGGTTATGGGTTCTACCCCGGCTTTGATGCTACGCTGATTTTTTTTGTTGAGGGTTGTGAAAAAACCGATTATCTAGTTTTGTGATTCTTATATTCCATTAATAATTTGAATTTTTGTATATAAAAATATATAAAGATGTGTTTTTGCAAATAGTCCGTGACTTTATATGTTGCGCGTACCTTAATCCGAGGAGATTTTGAAAAATGCTAAAAGAATATCGTCAACACGTAGCAGAACGTGAGCAAGAAGGTGTCCCACCACTACCACTCAATGCAGCGCAGACAACGGAATTAGTAGCACTATTAAAAAATCCACCTGCGGGTGAAGAGGCTACACTGGTGGATTTAATTACAAATCAGGTTCCTCCTGGTGTGGATGATGCGTCTGCGGTTAAAGCTACATTTTTGGCAGAGGTTGCCAAGGGTAGTGTAAGCTGTTCTGTGATAGATCGCGAGGCAGCGGTAAAGCTTCTTGGCACCATGATTGGTGGTTATAATGTAAAGCCGTTAATTGATCTGTTGGACGACAGCGCAATGGCTCCAGGTGCGGTTGATGCGCTCTCCAACACTCTGTTGGTTTATGATGCTTTCAAGGATGTTGTAGCCAAATCCGGTTCCAACGCCAATGCCAAGCAGGTTTTGGAAAACTGGGCCAATGCCACATGGTTTACTTCAAAGCCAGAGATGGCGGAAGAGGTAACAGTTACGGTATTCAAGGTTCCTGGTGAGACCAACACCGACGATCTTTCTCCTGCTTCTGAGGCGTGGAGCCGTCCTGATGTTCCTGTTCATGCCAAGGCCATGTTGGTGGCTCGTCAAGAGGGTGCGTTGGAGGAGCTAGCCAGCTTGAAAGAGAAGGGCAATCCAATCGCTTATGTCGGTGATGTTGTAGGTACAGGTTCTTCCCGTAAATCGGCTGCCAACTCTTTGATCTGGCATATTGGTAACGACATTCCATATGTACCTGCCAAGCGTACTGGCGGTGTTGTGTTGGGTGGAACTATCGCACCGATCTTTTTCAACACCGCAGAAGACTCCGGCATGTTGCCTGTGCAGTGTGATGTTACAGGTTTGAACTCTGGTGATGTTATTACCATCAACACCAAAAACGGCACAATTGTGAGGGACGGACAGCAGGTAACAACATTTAATCTGCTACCTTCCACCTTGCCGGACGAAATGCGAGCTGGTGGACGTATCAACCTTATTGTTGGACGTAAATTAACCGCTCAGGCCCGTGAGGCGTTGGGCATGCCACCTTCGGATCTATTTTTACAGGCCGATGTTCCTGCTGCCAGCTCCAAGGGTTATACTTTGGCTCAGAAGATGGTTGGCAAGGCTATTGGTAAAGATGGTGTACGTCCTGGTGAATATTGTGAGCCGAAGATGTCAACAGTTGGCTCCCAGGATACCACTGGTCCTATGACGAGGGATGAGATTAAAGAGCTGGCCTGTTTGAGCTTTTCTGCTGACTTGGTTATGCAATCTTTTTGTCATACAGCGGCATATCCCAAATCGGTTGATGTGACTACCCACCAGACTTTGCCGGACTTTTTCTCAACACGTGGTGGTTTAGCGTTGGATCCAGGTGATGGAATTATCCATTCATGGTTAAACCGCATGTGTCTACCTGATACTGTGGGTACAGGTGGTGATTCTCACACCCGTTTTCCAATTGGTATTTCTTTTCCTGCTGGTTCTGGTCTGGTTGCTTTTGCCGCTGCGACAGGTTCCATGCCATTGGTGATGCCGGAATCTGTCTTGGTTAGGTTTAAAGGGGAATTGCAACCCGGTGTGACCCTGCGTGATTTGGTTAATGCCATACCTTATGTTGCGATTCAGCGTGGTCTGTTAACGGTGGAAAAAGCCGGTAAGAAGAATATTTTTGCAGGTCGGGTATTGGAGATTGAGGGCTTGCCGGATCTAAAGGTCGAGCAGGCATTTGAGTTGTCCGATGCTTCGGCGGAGCGTTCTGCTGCTGCTTGTTCGGTTCATTTAAGTAAAGAGCCGGTTATTGAGTATGTTCAGTCTAATGTAACTCTGCTTAAAAACATGTTGCATCGTGGTTATAAAAACCCAGTTGCCATTCAAAACCGTATCAAGGATATGGAGGCATGGTTGGAGAATCCGGTCCTGTTGGGTCCAGACGCTGATGCTGAGTATGCGGAGGTTATGGAGATCGATTTGGCGGATATCAAAGAGCCTATATTGTGTTGTCCTAACGATCCTGATGATGTGAAGTTGCTTTCAGAAGTAGCTGGCAATAAGATCGACGAGGTATTTATCGGTTCCTGTATGACCAACATCGGTCATTTCCGTGCTGCCAGCCGTATTTTAGAGGGTCAACCACCAATTCCAGGCACGTTATGGGTAGCTCCACCAACAAGAATGGACGAGCGGCAGTTGATTGACGAGGGTGTATATAGTGTTCTTGGCAAGTCCGGTGCGAGAACCGAGATGCCGGGCTGTTCGTTATGTATGGGCAACCAAGCCAGGGTTAGGGACAACGCGGTAGTTGTTTCCACTTCGACCCGTAACTTCAACAACCGTTTAGGTACTGGCGCGCAAGTATATCTATCCAGTGCGGAGGTTGCTGCGGTAACATCGTTATTGGGTAAAATCCCAACAGTTGCTGAGTATATGGATGCGGTTAGTCAGCGTGTTGAGCCTAAGTCGGACGACACCTATAAATATCTAAACTTCCATGAGATTCAAGATTACGAAACCAGCAACGCATAAGAAGAAAAACGCATAAGAAGAAAAACGAATATGGGTGCAGGGAGATTATCTCCCTGCCGGGTTTGGGCAGAGCCCAAGGTTCAAGTTAGTTGAAAAACGAATATGGGTGCAGGGAGATTATCTCACTGCCGGGTTTGGGCAGAGCCCAAGGTTTTGCCTTAGTTTCAAGCCTTTGCATTAAAAAGCGTGGGGCTTTGGTGGCCTGCAAGGCCACCCAAGGTTCTAAGCAGTTGACTGTACTGTTAAGGCCAAACATAAAAAAAACCTCAAGCCCCGTTCCTAAATTTCCAATAATATAAACCCCGCTTTTAGGGGTTTGTCTTATTGGAAAAGCTATCAACCAACAAAAAGTAAAAACAAAAAAACCCTCAAGGGAGCAATCCCAAGAGGGTTTTTTGTTATAAAAAAGCTGAAGAATTTAAAAAAATCCAACCATTCAAAAATAAATCTAAAAATTTATCACCGCAAAGATAGCTCCACCCGAAAATCCAAAACATGGGCAATTCTTTGCAACAGATCCAAACCAATGGATACCTCCCCATGCTCAATTTTGGAGATAACTTTTTGGGTAGTTTTAGCTTCTTTTGCTAATTTTTCCTGGGATAGTCCTTTTTTCTTTCTGCTTTCGTGTACTCTTAAGGCGACTTGAACTTTTAAAGACTCTTCATACCATATTTTTTTAAATTCAGGGTTAAGTAGACGCTCTTCAATATAGGCATCACCATCCTGTAGAAGTTCCGGGCGCAGTTTAAATTTGTCAGCGTTTTTTTTTGTCATGGCGGTTAATTATTCTCTATAAATTTGAGATAGCGTTTATAGGCAATTTCAAGCTCTTTTTTTGCTGTCTCCTGCCCTTCTTTTTTTGTGAATCCGTGAAGTATTATTACGGAATCACGAAAACGAACTTTAATTATGACCCTGTGTAGGTTTCTTGACTCCTTTACCCTAACCTCTTCCAATGGGTAGCCGTGAAGCTTACGGAAGGCTAAACCTTCCATCTTTCCTTCATTATCTGCTAGGTGGCGTAAATAGAGTAGCAGTCTAGACTTTGCTTTGTCTGAAACCTTGTCTAAGAAGTCACTAACAGGTCTATTTCCCTTTTCATCTTTATAAAAATAGATCTTCATGCAGGTATATTCTATATCTTATTGGATATGAAAAGCAAGCTTAGTTTCGTTTATCAAAAAAGGTAAACCTAGCGACTGGTATTACCTTGTAAAAAAAATTGTAAATATAATCAAATTTGATTTTCTTGTTATTAATATTACAAGAGATTTTACATAATTTTTTAGTTGCTAAACTCATCGCTACATTTCATGTTTAGAAAATAATAATATAACAAAACCTTCTAACGTAAAATCTTAACCAAAATGATATTGCATTTAAATTTGTTGAGGTTTATTCTCAGCTTTTATTAATATACTATAACTATAATAGGCAGCTAGCTTTTTTAAAAGAATAAATGCCAAAATATTGGTTATATATCTTTGGAAATTGATCTGCTGGTTGGAGGTTTTTGAGGAGGGAAGAGCCAATAACTAATTCAAATACAGTTCTGTAATATTAAAAATAAAACAACAAGTTACACACAAAATTGTAGGAGCGAGCTTGCTCGCGAATTTTGCAAACAATACCTTCGCGAGCAAGCTCGTTCCTACAGTTAAAAACGCTATAAAAACAAGCGTATAATCTTTAAATAATAGAGCAGCTTATGTCAAAACCACTAGATCTATTTATCAGTTATGCCCATAAAGATAAAGCGATGAAGAATCGCTTGATACCTCATTTTGCTGGGATGGTAAGCTCAGGTGTGGCAGATATATGGCACGATGAATTTATTGAACCGGGGGATCGTTGGTTTGATGAGATAGATAGAGAGATGCAAAAGGCTGATGCTGCCCTTTTTTTGCTAAGTTCAGATTTTTTAAACTCAAATTTTATTCAACAAGTTGAGGTAGAAAAGTTATTGACTCGTCACCATGAAGAAGGGGTATTGATCTTTTTCGCAATTTTACGACCTTGTGATTGGAAACCGTTTAAATATGTATCTGATATTCAGCTTCTACCAACAGAAGCTAAACCAGTTACACGTCATAGACTTGCTGACACAGCATATACAGAAATAGCAAGCGCTATAAGAAAAAAACTGCAAGAACATAAAGAGAGACAAAATAAGGTTTTAATCCCTGTTTCTATTGATCCATTACAATTTTCTAAAAACTCTCTGCTTAAGCTTATTCCTGGAGGTAGTGAAAAACTCTTCGGACGAGAAAAAGAGCTTGCCCAACTAAAAGAAGCAGGGGAAAAAGGCGGTGTCTTTGTTTGGGTTGGTTCGGGTGGTGTTGGTAAATCTGCTTTGACCCGGCGGTGGTTGTTGGATGGGGAGTGGGGGAGTGATACTAGGTTTTTTGGAACCTCTTTTTATTCTCAGGGGACCAAGGATCAAGCTGCTACTTCTGGTCAGTTTTTGGCGGACTC
>JADFZS010000111.1 GCA_015232405.1 Magnetococcales bacterium
GTTTTATTTCTTTTTTCTGGAAGTATGGACGGAGAGAGCGGGGTATGGCAATACGAAAATGGTAAATCCCGTATTGATTTCTGCTTATGTAAGAGGGGAGGCGTATCATGAGCGGCTTACATCCTTTGTACCAGTGGTTTGTACCAGTGGCGAATGCAAGCCTGTTAGAGCGCTAAAAACCCTAACAATATCAATGCGTAAAGAAAAAATTGGTGGAGCCAGGCGGGATCGAACCGCCTACCTCTTGCATGCCATGCAAGCGCTCTACCAAGTGAGCTATGGCCCCAGTTGCTAATGGCGTGTGAAAGTAACAACCTCTTTGGGTTCAGTCAAGCAACTTTCTTGTAAATTTTAGTTTATTGTTACTGTTTTTTTTTATTTTTTTTCTGATATCTTGATGTTTGTCTGCTAAATATTTTCTGTAACCTTTGTTAATTGTTTGTTTATCAATATGTTACCTGCTTAAACTGTTTTGCTTTTCTACATGGGCTGTTTTTACGTGGGGTATAATGTGCTAAATTATCAAAACTTAGGAATTTTCTCTTGCCAAATAGAAATATTGGTTAAACTGAACAAATGCTCCCAGATAAAAACAAACTACCCATTTCTGTCACTGTAATTACCTTTAACGAGGCAGAATCTCTAAAAGATTGCCTTTTAAGTGTGGCTTTTGCGAAAGATATCGTGGTTGTGGATTCTGGTAGTGGTGATGAAACTGTTTCTATTGCCAAGAGTATGGGAGCTAGGGTTTTCAACAATCCATGGCCCGGTTATGGACAACAGAAAAATTTTGCCCTTAACAAAGCGCAGTTTGATTGGGTGTTGTGTCTTGATGCTGATGAGAGGGTTGATAATACCCTCAAAAAGAGTGTTGTAGAGGCTATAAACAACGCTGAAGAGCAATACCAAGGCTACAGCATGGCACGACAAAACCATCTTTTAGGGCGTGGGTTAAGGCACGGATTTGGTTATCCTGATTATAAGGTTCGTCTGGTTAATAGGCGATATGGTCGCTGGACAGAGCCACCTGTACATGAATTTATTGAAGTTGATGGTCCTGTGGGGCAGTTGAAGGGAGATATACTGCACTTTTCAGGGGAAAACTTATTGGAATATCTGGAAAAACAGAATAGATATACCTCTCTCCAAGCAAAAATAATGGCTGACAAAAATGTGAGCTTATTACCCCTAAGAATTGTGTTTAACCCTATTTTCTGCTTTTTCAAAGGTTATTTCATCAAGAGAGCTTTTTTAGATGGCCTTCCCGGACTTATACACACTGTATTTCACTGTTTTACCACCTTCACCAAATATGCCAAGCTTTATGAGCTACGCCGGAAAAACAAATAGGTCGGACGTTGCTTGTTGCATAAATAAAAAATCTACCAATAAATCAGTCAGTGCAAACCACTTGATTACGTCCCCTGTTTTTTGCTTCATACAGGTTTTTATCCGCTTGTATAACCAAGTCTTGTGGGTTTAAATCGGAGTTCGGTATTAGATCATAGCCACCTATACTGATGGTGATATGGTCGGTTACTTGGGAGTGGAGATGGGGAATTTTTAGTTGTTCAATTTTATCGCGCATTTTTTCAGCAATCAACATAGCACCGTTAAGGTCGGTTTCAGGTAATACACAGACAAACTCTTCACCACCATAACGGGCGACAAAATCTGTTGTGCGCACCAACGTTGAAGCCAGGGTTTGGGCCACCTGTTTCAAACAAGAGTCCCCCTCGGCATGACCGTAATTATCATTATATTTTTTAAATGAATCGATATCGATGAGTAGTAGGGAGAGGGTAGATTGCGAACGGACAGAACGCGCCCACTCCTTTTTTATGGACTCATCAAAAAAACGTCGATTGGGAATCTGTGTCAGACCATCCATGTTGGATAGGTTAGCCAGATAATCACACTGTTTTTTTGTTTTCAGGTGGTTTCTAACTCGCATTCTTACTATGGCGTTATGGAACGGCTTTGTGATGTAGTCAACTGCACCAAATTCCAGACCTTTTGTCTCATCTTCTTCGGTGATATTGGCAGTTACAAAAATTACCGGAATGTTACCACATGCAGATAAATTTTGGATTCTCTCGCAAACTTCAAAGCCACTCATACCTGGCATTGTCACATCCAAAAGAACAATATCAAATTCTCTCTCTTCCAACATTGCCAGTGCTTTTTCACCGCTTGTGGTAAATAGTACTTCATGTCCGGGATCTATAGCACTGCTCAACGCACGAATATTTGCTGTTTCATCATCAACAATTAAAATTGCTGATCTCTCTTTACCGCTAAACATACTATCAGACCCCCACCTTGTTGGTTATTTTTTCTGAAATTCTCTCAACTACACTGCTAGCTTGAACAAAATCAAGAGCAAGTACATACTCTTCCAGTTCATTAAAATCACCTATACAGCCCAAAGGTTGCAGATGTGTTTTAAGGATTGGTAACAACTCCTCGGCATCAAGGCTGTTATTTGCTAACAATTTATGAATATTCTTCAAGGTCAACTTTAACTCTTCACTAACCTCAGTATTTTCAATAAGCTGCTGTTGTTCTTTTTTAATGTGTTCCTGATAGCTATTTTCCAGCAACGAAATGGAGTCCATCAACTGCTTGAAAGATATCTCGAACGGTTCAAGCATTAACTTCAACCTCTCAGTGCTATCAGCCACTGCGGCCTCTTCTTCCATTAATTTTGCCCTGTTAGCCAACTCTAAAGCTCCAAGGTTGGCTGAAACACCTTTAATGGTATGGGTAAGTTTTTTTATCTCTATAAGATTATCACTTTCAAGTAGATCACCAAGCTCCAACAAACAGTCATTATGGTTCTTTTTAAATTTAAAAAGCAAAGACCTTAACAGCTTTTTACTATTCCCCAGCCGTTTTAAACCCTCTGCTATATCGATACCTTGCAGATTCTCAGGAAAGATAAAACCATCCTCCCCAGCATCATTATTACTGTTTGATACTCCTGTAACACTAAAGCTGGAGGAGGGTGGGGCAGGTGAAGTGATCCAACGTGCTAGTGCTTTATATAGCAGGTTAACATCAATTGGTTTAGAGACATAATCATTCATCCCAACCTCTTGACAGCGGTCTTTTTCCTCTTTTAGAGCATTGGCAGTTAAGGCAATAATTGGCATTTTGTCAAATTGGGGT
This sequence comes from Magnetococcales bacterium, assembly GCA_015232405.1. GTDB lineage: Bacteria > Pseudomonadota > Magnetococcia > Magnetococcales > JADFYX01. The sequence goes on from JADFZS010000111.1 coordinate 3,172, forward strand.
TTGTTTCTTATAGCCAGGGTGGTCTCATAACCATCCATAAGAGGCATGTGTATATCCATCAAAACTGCATCAAATTCTCTGGTTTTGAGTATCTCCATGGCATGGATACCATTGTCAGCAAGGGTGACAACAATATCAGCATCTTCAAGAATTTTAGCTGCCACCTCCTGGTTTATCTCATTATCTTCAACAACTAGTACCTCTCTGCCACCAAGGTTTTCAATAGCTGAAAAATCTACCCGGTTATCTTGGGCCAAAATAGAGCCTTTAACCTGATGACCAAAAAGATCCATGATGGTGTCAAACAACATGGAGCGGTTAACAGGTTTGGTTAATAGGGCGTTTACTCCTATGTTACTGGATTGTTGAACCGCTTTTTCACGACCGTGGGCTGTGACCATGACTATGAATGGTGGGGAGTGATTCGGCAGGCTTTTAATCTGCTTTGTTGCCTCTATACCATCAATTCCAGACATCTCCCAATCCATCAACACAAGCTGAAAACGGGTTGGGGAGGAATTGTTAAATATAGCTACTGCCTCTTCACCGCTGTTAACAGTTGTCACATTAAAGTTAAATGATTCCATTGCATCTTGCAAAATATCACGGGCTATTGGGTTATCATCCACAACCAATACATTCATACCCTTCATACGGACTGGAGGGTTCCAGCTTTTTTCAACCTGTTGTGTTGCATTTTGCAATGTAAATGGTAGGGTGAAGTAAAAGGTGCTTCCAACATCCTGTTGGCTCTTGACATTCAGGGACTCCCCACCCATCAGCTCAATAAGACGTTGACATATAACCAGACCCAGCCCTGTACCTCCAAAACGGCGAGAGGTAGAGCCATCGGCCTGGGAAAAGCTATTAAACAGCTTATTTATCTGCTCTTGGCTCATGCCAATACCAGAATCACTGATTGAAAAGTCTATATATACCAGGTTTTCTTCCTGCTTGTTTATTTTTGTTTGCAACACCACCTCGCCATGTGAGGTAAATTTAATACCGTTGTTGGTGAGGTTGATAAGGACCTGCTCAAGACGTAAAGGGTCACCTATCAGATAATTGGGTGTCTCTTTTACTGTATGGACCAAAAGCTCAAGGGATTTATATTCAGCCGCAAAAGTTGCAATATCTGTCACATTTGCAAGTATATCATCCAGAACAAAAGGAACCTCTTCAATATCCATCTTTCCTGCTTCAATTTTGGAAAAGTCTAGAATATCATTGATAATTCTTAAAAGAGATTTTGTCGCTGTCTGTACTTTATCAAGATAGTTGCGCTGTTGAGTGGTGAGTTCAGAACGTAAAACCAGATGGGACAACCCCATTATAGCGTTCATTGGGGTGCGAATTTCATGGCTCATACGGGCCAAAAACTCACTTTTTGCTTTTGTGGCAGACTCCGCTTCTTCTTTGGCATCATGAAGTGCAATCTCTGCCTGTTTGTGTTCGGTAATATCTCTAATAATTATGGTGCCAAATTTTTTATCTTCAATCTCTATCCAGTCAAATGAGAGATCGATAAAGGTTTTTGTCTGATCTTTTTTGGTAATTGTAAGTTCGTGACCATGATTATGATTGTCAACACCACTTGAGTGGGACTGTTCATCAGTACCGCTGGTGGCTGAGCCGTCAAAATCTTCTACTAAATCTATAAATTTTTTACCCAACAGCTCCTTAAAAGAGTATCCAGATAGCACCAATGCTTTTTTATTTGCCCTTCGAATATTGCCTTGATCATCTAGGCTGAAAATGGCATTTGGTGCCGTGTCTAAAATACTCTCCATTTGAATTTTTGCGGAGTATGAAGAGCGGTTACTATCAATAGTGCGTTTTAAAAACAGGTATAAAACAAAACCTCCAGCTATAAGCACAGGTATCATAAATGTGCCGAGCAGAAGAAACCTGATGGTCTCATCAAACTTCAAGCTAGTACTGTTTTCCCGTTCACTGCTCAAAGTAGCTACATGATCGGTTAGAAGATTCAGTGCTGTTATAGCTGGCCTATCATCAATTTTAACAATTCTATCCAAAGCATTTGTTGTTATGCCATTGTTTACCAAATGTTTGGCACGCTCAAAGGCTGTAGCGTAAGAGTCTATAACCAAACGAACCTGACCCAAGGCTTTTACCTCCTCATCGGTCATGTAAAATTTTTCGTAGATAGAAATATATTTATAAAAAAGATCCAGGTCATTCTGGATTTTATCTGTCAGGTGAGGCTCTTGGCGCATTATATAGTTTTTGAAATTATGGATAAAACCACCATAACCAAGAGCAGTTTTTATATGAAACAGTATCTGGGTTCTTTCAGAAGCATCCTTGGAATAGTTTTTCCAGTCATTTTGCAAATTTGCAATGCGTGAGTAGGTCAACCAACCATAAATAATAAGTCCCAATATCAAAGAGATAGTTACAGCACCAATTAATATTGCTTTAAAAAAGTATTTAGTTTTATCTATATCTTGCAGATCAAAAGATTTATTAGTGTTGCTATTTTGATCTGAATAAATCGTATTTTCTTTTTTTATTGCATCTTGGCTATTACTATTATCAATATTATTCATAGTTAATCATCTGATTTGCTAAATAAAACTTTCTTTAAGTTGTACAATTTTCTTCTAAGTCAGCATATTTTTTGGCTATTTTGGCAAATTGATCCGAAACCTTGATAAATGCATCAACAATATCAGGGTCAAAATGACTACCTCTACCTTCTTTTATGATTGCCGTAGATTTTTCATGGTCAAAGGCGGGCTTATATACACGGCGACTAATAAGAGCATCATAAACATCTGCAAGTGTCATTAAGCGAGCACTGATTGGTATATCTTCTCCTTTTAGCCCTTCGGGATACCCTGTACCATCCCACTTTTCTTGGTGGTAATAGGCAATCTCTTTGGCAAATGATAGAAAATTATCGGCTCTAGAAATATATTTCTCAGCTGAGGCTATTGCGTCTCTTCCATATTTTGTATGGAGTTTCATCTCGTCAAACTCCTCAGCTGTTAACTTGCCAGGTTTAAGAAGAATATGGTCTGGCACACCAACTTTACCAATATCGTGTAGTGGAGCAGATTTGAACAGAGTAGTTATAATTTCAGGGGTTAAATAATTCTTGAATTTGGGGTGGGTTTTAAGCTGCTCTGCCAGCAGCTTGACATAATGTTGGGTACGACGAATATGGTTCCCTGTTTCAGGGTCTCGTGCTTCTGCCAACGAACCCATGGCAACCATGGTAACATCTTGCAACTCCTCCATCTGCTCGGTACGTTTTAATACCTTTTCTTCTAGCTGTTCATTTTGTTTGAGCAGTGAGTCCTTGGCAGATTTCAATTCTAGATGAGTTTTTATTCGAGCTTTAAGTATGGGTGGGCTTATGGGTTTGGTAATATAGTCAACAGCACCCATGTTCAACCCCTTGGTTTCATCATCTATTTCTGATTTAGCAGTTAGAAAAATAATGGGAATATCGTTAAGTTCATTGTCAGTTTTTATTTTCTGACAAACCTCATAACCATCCATCTCCGGCATCATTATATCCAACAGAATGAGATCTGGCTTTTTCACCTTTATAATATGTAAAGCCATTTTTCCATTAATTGCCGCTTGTACTATATAGTCATCAGATAAAACACCTTTAACAACATCGATATTTGCAGGGGTGTCATCTATAGCTAAAATAGTATGTTTTGGGTGATCTTCTTGCATGTCTCAATTCCCATCAATAGATCTTATATGGCTTGTTAATAAAATATTTTCAAATCTTTGTTAATATCTATCAAACCGTAACTTCCACAAGGGTGATGTCATCATCGTGATCAGAGGAGTCAACATATTTATTAAGTATCGGCAATAGATCTATTAAAGGAATATTTTCTTTAATAGATTTGGCGAGAAATTGCTCTAAACGCTCCATGCCAAACATACTTTCATTTTTGTTGGAAGCCTCAATAATTCCATCGGAAAAAGCTATCAGGCGGTCTCCTGATTGCAAAGGCACAACACTGTTTTTACTTGCTATATCAAGGTCTTTAGCAACACCTAAAGGCAACATGGTTGAAGAATATCTCTCTTTTATTTCACCATCTGTAAATTGCAGAACTTCTGCCATTGCTGAGTTATATAAGTTGGCTCTTTTTTTATCTTCCATAACCTCAATCATTATAGCGGCAAAGAACAACCCAATAGGCAAGCGAGCGCATAGTTGGGTATTGATCTCTTGTAGTATTTCTGCTCCAGTTGCATTGTTGTTGGCATATGTATGGAGAATATATGTAATTAGAGGTCCACCAATTGCAGCGGTAAGACCGTGGCCTGTAAAGTCACCCAACAAAACCAGCTGTCGTCCATCAGGGGTAAATACAGATAGTAGAATATCTCCTGCTGTTACCTCCACTGGTGAAATCAAATGGCGTAAATTTCTATCATCAAATGTGTCTGCATCACGCATTTTGACGATTATATTTTCAATTATCTCTCTTTCATGTACCAGTTGTTGGTTGTGGGCATCAAGCTTGCGGTTAGCTTCACGCAAGGCAAGGTGGGTCTTTACCCTGGCCTTTAAAATGGGTGCACTAATAGGCTTGGTTATATAATCAACAGCACCTTGTCCAAGCCCCTTTATTTCATCTTCAACCTCAGTTTTGGCAGTTAAAAAAATTATTGGTATATCCTTGAAGGATTCATTCTCCTTTACCCGTTTACAAACTTCATAGCCGTCCATCTCCGGCATCATTATATCTAGCAGAATTAAATCGGGTTTTTTCTTTTCAATAATTTTTAATGCCATCTTACCATTAATAGCCGCCTGTACCAAATACTCATCTGACAATATCCCCTTTACCACATCCAAATTGGCAGGTGTGTCATCTACTGCTAAAATGGTCGTTTTTACCAAGCTGTTATCCATCTATTAATACCTTGTTAAACCTATTAAAAAGCGCAAAAAAAGATCCTATTAGCTACTTTTTTTTACTTTGGTTAGTATCTCTTGTAACTGCTCATACGCACCATCAAAATTATATTCCGCCAACAATTGTTGTAAATTGGTAATATCAGCTCTTAACTCATTTGAGGGTAAAGAGTCCAGAACTTTTTCAACACTGTCTTCAGCTGTGGAGTCATAATTGTCCAACTGTATCGCTATCTCTTCTAGTGAGGAGAGCAGTTCTACAGTGCCCATGGATGATTTTGCGACACTATTTGTTGGGTCTTGTTGTTTGGCTAAAGTTTCATCGATGGTAGTAAGGGTAGATACCATAATATCTTCAGCTTTTACTAGTAGAGCCTCAATTTCATCTTTATCATTATTAATGTTAAGAGCAGCTTCCAACTTAGCTGCACACTCTTGCAACTGCACTGCTCCAATATTTCCAGAAACTCCCTTTAAGGTATGGGCAGCTCGAATAGCACCCTCAATGTTTGTCTCATTTAACAATTGTCGAATTCGCAAAACCGTATCAGCTTCACTTGTTCTAACCTTGTTCAGGAGTTTTAGATATGATTTTACTCTGCCACCAACACGCACCACAGCCTGTTTAACCTCAAAACCTGGCATTTCAGGCAACTGTTTTGAGGAGTCATCTATTTGATTGCTTTCATTTAAAAGCTCATCAGGTATCTCTCTAATACCTGGCTCTACCCATTTTGCCAAAGATTGGTACATCTCTTTGGGGCTGATAGGTTTTGACACATGGTCGTTCATACCGGCTTCTATACATTTTGCTCTATCTCCAGCCATGGTATTAGCTGTCATAGCGACTATGGGTAGATTATTGAAAGTAGAATCTTTGCGGATCTCTCTAGCAGCTGTATAACCATCCATCACTGGCATCTGTATATCCATGAAAACAGCATCATATTTTGTGGTTTTTATTTTATCAACAGCTATTTGACCATTTTCTGCAACATCAACAACCATCTGTGCTAGCTCAAGCAATTCCAAGGCAACCTGTTGGTTTATCTCATTATCTTCAACCAACAAAATTTTTGCACCACGAATATCTTGTACAATCTCTAAACCAATATTTCCCTCTTCAACCTGTTGGTTGTTCTCTTCTTCAAAACCAAGAGCTATCATGGCGGCATCCATCAAGGTGGAGGCCGAAACAGGCTTGGATAAAAAGCCGTCAACGGTACTTTCTTTGATGCTGTCTAAAAGCTCATCTTTATCATATGATGTGACCATAACAACTTTTGGTGGTGTTTTAAGGGTTGTATCACCCTTAATCTGCTCACTGGTTTGCAAGCCATCCAAGCCGGACATTTTCCAATCCATTAATATTAGCTTGTAGGGTATATTCTCTTCATCGGCCTTACGGACCAACTCCAACGCCTCCTCACCACTAGGGGCGAGGTCCACATCAAAGGATAAACTTTCGGCTAATTGTTGAAGAATCTCTCTGGCAATAGAGCTATCATCCACCACCAACACTTTCATACCCCTCAGATCCAGCTCAGGAACAGTATTCACTAGCTTAACCTGTTTGCTAAGGCCAAAATTGGCAGTAAATTTAAAAGTACTACCAACGTCAGGGGTGCTCTCAACCCAAATTTCACCACCCATCATCTCGGTTATTTTTTTGCTGATGGTTAGGCCAAGACCTGTACCACCATATTTTCTGGTTGTCGAAGCATCGGCTTGGCTAAAAGATTTAAATAGCTTTCCAACCTGCTCTTTGGACATGCCAATGCCACTATCTGTAATTGAGAACAGTAGGGACACTTTTTCATCTTTAAGCTCTTTTAACTCAACACGAACCACAATTTCGCCACTCTTGGTGAACTTGACTGCGTTGTTGGCCAGGTTGATGAGAACCTGACCCAAACGTAGTGGGTCGCCCAGAAGAGCATTTGGAGCCAGAGGATCGGTTGCTATTAAAAGCTCAAGATTTTTTTCCCTTACCTTGACGTTTATCAAATTGGCAAGGTTCTCCAACACTTCATTGAGGTTAAATGGGATCTCCTCCATATCCATTTTTCCGGCCTCAATTTTGGAAAAATCCAGGATATCATTGATAATTCCCAGCAGAGCATTGGCAGCATAATTGATTTTATTGATATAATCCTTTTGTTTACGGTTTAAGCTAGTCTGTAGGGCAAGGTGTGACATACCAATAATGGCATTCATAGGAGTGCGAATTTCATGGCTCATATTGGCAAGAAAATCTGATTTTGCCTTGGTGGCATCCTCAGCAACCTCTTTGGCATGGGCTAATGTTTTTTCTATCTGTTTTCTTTCAGATATATCCTGTACCGTACCAACCATGCGGTAGACTTCATTTTGTGTTGTTCGTTCAACAACAGCACCTTTTGAGACTACCCAGCGGATATCACCTTTTGGAGTAATCACCCGGAACTCAACCTCATAGATATCTGAATCGCCACTGCGATAACGTTTGCCAATAGCAGCGACACTTTCTTTATCGTCTGGATGGATACGTTGCATCCATTCATCTCGAGTCAACTCTAGCTGTGATAGGGGAAACCCAAATATCTCAGTATAGCGTTTGTTTACTACGGTCACTCCAGTCTCTAAGCAGACATCCCAAAATCCCAACTCACCGCCTTTTAAGGCCAGCTCTTGCCGTTCCTGGCTCTCTTTTAGTTGTGTTTCAGCTTTTTTACGTTCAGTAACATCACGAACCATACCTGTGAAGACATGTTCTTCACCCAGTACAGCCTCTCCCACAGAAAGATCCATTGGAAATAGAGAGCCATCTTTGCGCCGTCCGGTAACCTCCCGGTTAAAGCCAACAACCCGTGCATCATTTCCTGCTAAATATCTCTTAATGTATCCGTCATGGGCGCTATGATAGGGTTCTCCCATTAGTATATTTACATTTTTGCCAACAGTTTCGTTGCGACCAAACCCAAAAATTCTTGTGGCAGCAGGGCTAAACTCTTGAATTATACCTCTATTATTTATAACAATAATTCCATCAGCTGCATTGTTGATAATACTACGAATACGTTTTTCAGAGTTACTCAAAGCGTGGGTTCTCTCTGCAACCCGGTCTTCAAGTTTATCGTTAACAAGGCGCATGGCATTTGCTGCCCGTTCACCAAGCCTTACAGTCAATAAAATAGCAATTACAGTTAGAAACAGTGTTATTCCGGTAATTATCAATAAGCTGAGTCGCAGGCTATTGTATCCAGCCATAGCCTCCACAACATCAATTTCGGTTGTAACACCAAAACCCAGATGGTGGTCCCATATCCAAGCACCAAAAACTTTAACTCCTCGATAATCCCTATAACCTTCAACATTTACAACTATCTCGCTGTGTTCTTCCAATTGTACGTTATCAATTTTTCTTGTACCGGCTTTTATAACCTCATTTGCCATTAGAGTTAGAGGCTGCTCAGATGGAGTAAGTACAGGCTTGTGTCCCTTTAGGAGATTACCACCAGGATCACGGATTATAATTTTTTCATGTTCATTTTCTCCTTTTTTAAGGAGATTTGCTACAATGAGCTGTTGCTTAAATCTACTACTTGTAAGCAATACGCCCTCACGGTTTAAAACATAACTCTCTCCTGACATTCCTAAACGTCCGGTTTTCATGATTTTTGAAAGATGTCCGGAAGGAAGTAGGCGTTGTGTCAAAACTGCTAAAACCGACCCATCAAAATCCCGAATAGGCACTGCAAAAAACATGGTTAATGGTTTTTTAATGGTTTTTTTGGAATTTTTTTCAGTAATATCAATATCTACATCAGAGCGAATGGGCGGAATAAAAGCCGCACCACCTTTAAATACTTTTTCTAACAGTTCTGGTGTTTGTTCGGCAATCAGGTTTTTGATCCCTAAGTTGGCATCTCGACCAGACCCGATACTTATGGAATCATGGTTGATGATGAAAAAGCCAATTTTGCCAAATTCAGTCTCATTTTTAGCAAAAAATGCTCTGGCATCTTTTAGAGGCGATGATTTTTTTAGTATGTCTGCCTTGGGAGTGATTTTTAATAGTCGCTTGGTAATGCTAACCAGTTCAGGGTCTCGCCCTAAACGCAAGAGGAAGTTCTGTCGGCCCTGGACCCAAAAATCCAACCTCTCTATGGTACTTTGCAGAACAACCTTGAGATCTCCATTTATGGTGTTGAGTGCAGTATGACGATTTTGCTCTAGAGCACGCCAAACCAACCCAGCAACAAGTACCACAATGAGGCTTGCTGCGATTAGAGAGATGGTCCTGAATTGAGTGGTACATAGATATCTTGCAAGGTTTTCATCCGATACCATTCTTGGCAAGAAAATAGTAAGAAGAAGCAGCAAACAGAAAATCATAACACCACCTATAATAAGCCATGTGATGTTGCTATCTTGCTGTACTTCTTTTACGGCATGCTGTTCAGTTAATATATTATTTGTTGCAGACTGTTTTGGTAGTGAGTCGGCAAAGTTGATCCAACGTTTGGCAATATTATCCCGCTCTTTTTCTGAGATAGTAGCTAGTCCCTTATTTATAATACCAACCAAAGGTAGTAAAGCTGGATCTTTATAAACTGCAAACCTCTGTGGGTTAGGGGGAAATCCTGCATCAGCAACAAATTGTAAATTACCCAGCTGCTCTTTTTTACTTATCCAAGAGGCAACCATCTGGTTACCGACATAAGCATCAACTTGACCCCAGGAGACCATTTTTAGTGCTTCTGTGGTATCTTTAACCTGGACAACTCTAATTTTTGGGTTGTTTTTCTTAAGGTGATCAACTATCCAATAACCTGTCTCTATTGCCACGGTGCGACCGTTAAGATCAGACAAACTATGAATATCTTCGTTCTTGTTGTTTGTTACAATTGCATAACGAACATTAAAAAATGGCTCGGTAAAATTCAGATATTTGGCTCGATCACCCTTTTGGGAAATTGTTGAACCTACCTTTAACTTCCCAGATTTTACCTTAGCCAACATATCTTTAAATGTCGGGCTTTGTTGGGGTTTAAAGAATATACCTAAACGTTTGCCCAATAGTTCAAGATAGTCTGCAACAATACCTGAGTGAACCCCAGAGCTGTTCATATAATCTATTGGTGGCCATTTTCCATCAACACCAATTTCAATTTCACTGTTATTGGCAAGCCACTCTTTCTCCTCTTTATCAAGACCAACCTTGGCAATGTCTGGTAGACTATAATCTCTGGGAACCCAATGGTCTGTAAGGGCTTCTCGCTCCATTCTAGGTATAGCTGCCAACCCTTTGTTGATAAGTGTTAGTAGCTGGGGCCAATCAGAACGCACACAGATGGAGAGATCCTTTGCTGCCAACCCAGTTGGTGCGGCAACATGAAGATTAAAAAGTGCTTTATCCCTAATTAAATGGGTTACAGACCCAAGATAGCCTATGTAGGCGTCGGCTTGACCAAGGGAGACTTTCTTCATAGCCACAAGAGGGGTGGCAACCTCTTGAAAAGCCAGTTTTGGGTGGTGTTTACGAAGTTGGGCAATTACACCATAACCTTCTGCAACCAATACCCTTTTATCATACAGAGAGTTGAGTCCATCCCTTAGTTGATAGTTTTTTCTAGTTGCAATAACCCATGGTACAGTTGCCACTGGTTCTGAGAATAGTAGATATTTTTCTCTTTTTGGTGTTGGTGTACATAAAGAGATTAGATCCAGGGAACGATTTGAGGCGCGTTTAAGAGCTTGAGACCAAGTTAGGTTTTCTTGCAGGTCAATTTTAATACCAAGAATATTTGCAATTTTATTGAGAATATCTGCCGACAAACCACTATGTTTACCTTGGGAGTCAACATAGTCATATGGTGGCCAAGCAGGATCAACTCCCAACCTGATGTTGGGGTGGGACTCCAGCCATGCCTTTTCAACCATTGTCAGGTTTATCTCACCTGATTTCTGTTTTTGCGATTCATCAAAAATTCTTTTAGCTGGATTTTTTATCCATACTTTTTCAATCCGGTTTTTCTCTTCATTATCTATGGAGCTTAACCCTGAATTAATTGTTTCCAACAGTCTTTTGTTTTCTTTATCAACAGCTCCATAGACAATATTGGAAAATAGAGGTTTGCCAGTTGCAGTAATTTCTCCACCCCAGCCAAGATCATCCAACAAAACTTCCATGGTTAAATCTTCTCCCATGGCTACATCTACTTTATCTTTTTTCAAAGCCTCAAGTGCTGCAAGCATACTTGGGAAGGTAATCAAATTTAGTTTAGGATAGTTTATGCGAAGTGCGCTGGCTTGATGGCTATCAGACACCACCGCAACCCGCCTAAGGCCAAACTTATTGGGGTCTTTGGGTGGTTTGTTATAGTGTTTAAAGTAGAAGCTGGAGTTTATTTGATATATCGGCTTGGAGTAGGCTAGATAATCCTTTCGTTCTTTGCTCATAAAAATTCCAGAGTGAATATCAGCCTCACCCTGTTTCATGGCTTTGATGGTTCCTGACCAGTCACTCATATAAAAGCGGATTTCATAACCTGTTTTTTTTGCCCAAGTGCGCCAGAAATCCACAATCATACCAGCTGGTTCGCCAAATGAGGTCATTTTAGATAGAGGAGGGTAATCACGGTTTATGGCAATGATAAGAGCTTTATCATTGCCTTGGGATGTCCATCTTCGGGTTATTTGCAACCTCTCTTCAGTTGATATCTTATCAAACCCGGCATCTATCTTGGCTAGTCTTTGGCTATCACCATCTTTTACTGCGACAAACCAATCATTGGCATAAAGGAGCTGTGATGGTTTTATTCTAAATTTACTTAAAAGTTTGGCTTTTTGCAGATGATAAATACCTGTTGGGGTATCTGCAGCAAAAGCACGAAGTTCTCCCGATTTCAAAGCTGTGATAATCGCATCATAACTTGGATAGGAGACTATGGTTTCTGGAGGTAGTTTGTTTTTCAAATAACCCTCAACAAAATCACCGTTTAAAACACCGACTCGATAGGCTGCTACATCGGAAAGTGTGTTTATTGCTGGTAGGGCTTTATGGAGGAATATATGTGTGCTGGTACGGCTAAGTGATTGACCATAGTCTAAAAATTTATCACGTTCATCATTATAGAAAAGACCAGCATGGGTATGAGCATCACCACTGGCAACTTTTTTTAAACTTATGTCCCATGGGTAAGGAATAAACTCAATTTGTTGACCGCTTTTTTCAGACCACAGATGCCAAAGATCAATGATCAAACCTGAAGGTTTGCCATCTTCATCTTGAAAATGAAAAGGGACGCAATCTTGACAATAGGCAATTTTGAGCGTTGAGCTATTAGCAATATCTCTCTGGGCTAATACGTCCCCTAGTGTAAGAGCAAAATATAAAAAAAACGTTGCTAATACAGCCATTTTTTTTGATATAGCATTCTTCATCAGCAATTTACCGAGATGCAATATATTTCTATTATCTATCAGCCTAAATCAATTAGGATCTTTATTTGTTGTTTGTAACTTATACAACTCATTGATTCTGCTAACTGTTGGGTCATTAGGAGCCAGTTCATTGGCTTTAGCCAACATTGATTTACCTTTGGTAAAGTCTCTATTTAGATAAAACCCTGCTAAACTAGCATACTTTTGGGCTACATTAACTTGTAATTTTTTTGCTACATCGCTGTTTTTATCTAAAGAGCGGATAATCTTTATTTTTTGTAGGGCATTATTA
>JADFZS010000112.1 GCA_015232405.1 Magnetococcales bacterium
AGTCTTCGCAAAATAGAGCCAAACGCAAAATTTATCATAAATAAACTACCAGCAAATTTTCTCTACATCGGCATAATCAAGCTGCTATTGCCCAACGCAAAAATTATTCACTCATTACGCAGTCCAGAAGATACATGTCTATCTATTTTTCAGATAAAATTTAGTAAACCCCTGCCATATGCTTATCATTTAACTGAACTTGGGCAATATTATCGCCTCTACACCCAGATGATGGAGCACTGGCAAACCCTGTTTCCTGGGTTTATCTATGACCTGGATTATGAAAATTTAATTGCCGACCAAGAGGGTGAGACCAGAAAGTTATTACAGTTTTGTGGCTTGGACTGGACGGATAGCTGTCTTGATTTCCACAAAAATAATAGAGAGGTGGAGTCGGCAAGCAACGTACAGGTAAGAGAGCCAATTTATCCCACCTCGGTTAAAAGATGGTTGAAGTTCAAGAGTGAACTTCAACCACTCATCACAGCACTAGGTGATCTGTCGTCGCGATAATCCTGGGTATTTCTGCAACCTGTATGGTATCCTCTCTTTTTTGATATTTATATATATAAATTATCAACATCATCCAACCTCAATATAAATAAGAAAACAGACTATGGATAACCGTTTGAAACCCAACATATTTTTCCTTTTGTTGCTACTGTTGTTTACCCCTACACCCATCATGGCAGCAGATGGACCAATTGCAGCGACAATCAAAAAGACAGAGTCAACTTCCCTCACCTCACAGATGTACCGAGATGTGCGGTCTGGAAAGCTGAATATACAGGGAGACCATTCAGCAGTTGATGTACTTATTCTCCAACGCAACATTCCCATAACCTATGATTATGTAGCCACCTTGATGCGCACACCAAACGCATTTGGTGAGGGTCCGGCCTGTGTGGTTTGCCATAGCTCCAACAACCCTGAACACAGCTATAGAGGTTTGGATTTATCAACCTGCGAGGGAATTCTGCGTGGCTCTACCGAATCGCCACCCAGCCCGGTTATCATGCCCGGCAATCCAGACAAAAGCCCCCTGATAACCCGACTTCACAACAATCGCATGCCTTTGGGCATTCCTTTTTTTCACCCCATTGATGGTGAGTCTATTTTAAAAGTCAAAAAATGGATCGATGATGGGGCTAAAAACAATCAACATTTTGAAAAAACCATACTACCGCTATTTCGGGAAAAAGAGGCGTTTGGGGGAGAGTTTCCCTGCATTGAATGCCACCCAAAAACCAACGGTTTAAGCCTGACCAGTTACCGTAACATCATGCGTGGGGCATTTTATAAAGAGCGTAAAAAAAAGGGGCTGCCCATAAAACCGGTAGTAATTCCCGGCAACTCAGAAGCAAGCCCCCTCTACCAACGTCTAATCACCAACCGGATGCCCCCCGGCATAAGCCCCGGCGAGGATATCAACCATCCCAACATCCAGATCTTAACCCGCTGGGTTAAGCAGGGTTCATGGTGTAAATAGAAATTATGAAAGATCGCACTCCTTTAAACAACACCCCGGAGTGCTATCTTTTCATTAATTTTAAGCCTCCACAACAGGTTTACTCTCTGGGCAGTGGCCCGGCATGAACTTGGCTGCTATTGTTTTGGATTTTTCTGCTACCTCTTGGGAGAGTTTATAGGCGCAAAATCTTGGACCACACATTGAGCAGAATTCAGCACTTTTATGGGCCTCATCCGGTAGGGTTTCGTCGTGATACTCCCTAGCTTTCTCAGGGTCCAGAGATAGTTCAAACTGTCTGTTCCAATCAAAGCTGTATCTGGCTCGGCTCATCTCATCATCAACATCTCTTGCTCCAGGACGGTGACGAGCGATATCGGCTGAATGGGCAGCTATTTTATAGGCAATAATGCCAGCTCTTACATCCTCTGCATTGGGCAAGCCCAAATGTTCCTTTGGCGTGACATAACAGAGCATAGACGCTCCCTTCCAGGCAGCAATGGCTCCACCGATAGCAGATGAGATATGATCATAACCAGCGGCAATATCTGTCACCAACGGCCCCAATACATAAAATGGTGCTTCGTGGCATAGCTCCCGCTCTTTTTCCATGTTCATCTCAATTTGATCCATGGGTACATGGCCCGGACCTTCAATCATCACCTGCACATCCTCTTCCCAAGCTCTTTTTGCCAATTCACCAAGGACTCTCAACTCAGTGAACTGGGCATCATCAGAGGCATCGTGAAGACAGCCAGGGCGCAGACCATCACCCAAAGAGAGGGTGACATCATATTTTTTGCAAATTTCCAAAAGCTGATCAAAATGGGTGTAGAGGGGGTTCTCTTTTTCGTGGTGTAACATCCACTGGGCCATCAATGCCCCACCACGGGAGACTATTTTGGTGATACGAGACTCAATTAACGGCAACACCTCCATAACCACACCACAGTGGACGGTAATATAATCCACCCCCTGCTGGGCCTGCTCCTCTATGACCTCCAAAATCAACTCCGGGGTTAGATTCCGCACATCAGGAACCCGCTCTATCACCTCATATATGGGAACAGTACCAATGGGAACCTCAGAGTTACGCAGAATGGCGTTTCTGATGTTGTAGATATTTTTTCCCGTGGAGAGATCCATAACCGTATCGGCCCCATAGGGGACCGACAGCCTTAGCTTTTCCAACTCTTCATCAAGACCGGAAGAGATTTGTGAGTTGCCGATATTGGAGTTGATTTTACAACGACTGGCAATGCCGATAGCCAGAGGTTTCACCTCAGGGTGGTTGATATTGGCAGGAATTACCATTCGACCACGGGCCACCTCAGAGCGGACCAACTCTGGATCTAGATGCTCTTGGCTTGCGACATATTCCATCTCTTGGGTAATCACACCTTGCCTAGCATAGTGCATCTGGGTAACATTCCCTTTACGCCCTTTTACCCACTCTGAACGAAACGTACTACTCATGAAAATTGTCTCCAATCAATTACTAGATAATTAAAAAATGGTACAAGGAACCATTTATTTCAGTACTGGTTCTAATTCTAATATAACATCATTGTGCTGACCCTAAGTGGTCATTGACAAGGAGTTTTAACAAATGAGCCTGCTAAAATTACATTTAGACCCAAAAACCACCTGGATAAATGATGGTGGTCTAGAGGTCCCGGCTCACTTTTCTGATAGCGACCAAGAGCTGGAAAATCTCACCAAAAGCGCAGCTTTAATAGATTTTAGCCATCAAAGCGTGGTGGAAATTTCCGGTCCCCAGAGGGTTGATTTTCTCCAGGGGTTAACCACCAATCAAATAAAAGATATCAATGTTGATAAATCTGTCTACTCCACCATGTTAACCCCCCAAGGTCGTTTTTTGTGGGATTTTACAATTAATGAATCTGGTGATGCCCTAACTTTGACGACAGAACCCCAACAAGGTTCCCAGCTTGTTGATTCCCTCAACTTTTATCTTATGCGAACCAAGGCGGTTATTAAAGATGTAAGTGATCAAAATGGTGTTTTGGCAGTTGTTGGTCCCAGGGCAACCCAGTTAATTGGTGAGCTTTTTCCCGAGTGCGACACAAAAGATGCTCCTCTAGGGGCAACATTCACCACATCTGACAAACAACTCTGGCGTGATCCTCGCCATGATGATTTTGGTTGGCGCATACTAGCAAATAATGAAAAATATGTAGAAATCTGGAAAAAAATTAGTGGTAAAATTTCCCCTGCTGGACAAAAAGCATGGGATATTTATCGAATTCAAAAAGGGTTGCCAAGGGGCGGTAAAGAGTTGATTCCCAATCAAACCCTACCATTGGAAGCGGGTCTGTTTGACTTAAATGGAGTCAGTTTTCAAAAAGGTTGTTTTGTCGGGCAAGAGACAACCGCACGTACACATCACCGGGGAACCTTGAAAAAAAGAGTTTTTCAAGTCACTCTAGAGTCTGACAGTTTAATAGCTGAAGGAACAGAAATTTTAACCTCCAGCAATAAGGAGGCTGGGATCATCACCAGTGCGACCTTGCACAACGGGTACTGCCACGCCTTGGCCCTAATTAGACTGAGTGATGCAGTTGAAGGTAAGGAGTTATCAATCTTAGGGCAAAAAGTTTCAATACAAAAACCCATTTGGGCTAGTTGGGAGTTAGGCTAGGAGTATGATGTAGAAGTTTTTTTAGATAACGGTAAAATAATTAACATACCATTATGTATTAAAATTTGTTACATTTTAACGTTTTGAAAAGCCGCCTTAGCCCAGATATTTATAGTGTAATTTTTACTTATGACAACAAAATCGACCTACGCCAACCCACTGCCATCATTACAAATAGGTGAGCACACCCTTGAAGTTCCAATTATACAGGGCGGAATGGGGGTGCGGATTTCTGCCCATAGCTTGGCTGCTGCTGTAGCCAATGAAGGGGGTGTAGGACTTATAGCTACTGTTGCCCTCTCTCTTGCATCCAAGCACTATAAAAAAAGTAAAGACTACTATAAAGCCAATATTAAAGCCTTGGAAGATGAGTTTGATCTGGCCCGTGAAATCAGCCCCAATGGAATTATCGGCACCAACTGCATGGTTGCCATTCGGGATTTTGAATCCATGGTTAGAACTTCAATCGCATGTGAAGCTGATATGATAGTCTGTGGAGCTGGTCTGCCCCTGCGTCTGCCAGAATTTGCCGCAGATCGCCCACAAACAGCCCTACTTCCCATTGTTTCATCATTAAGAGCAGCAAAACTTTTAACCAAAAGATGGATCAAGCTCTACAAACGTCGCCCCGATGCTTTTGTATTTGAAGACCCCAACACTGCAGGTGGACATCTTGGTGTCAGTCGTGACCAACTTTTTGGTGATGAGCACTCTGCAGAGATTGTCGTACCCCAGTTGGCTGAGTGGTCAAAAAAAGAGTACAACGACGAGATCCCCATCATAACAGCTGGTGGCATATGGGATAGAAAAGATATTGAACACGCTTTTGATCTGGGTGCTAAAGGGGTGCAAATGGCATCTCGCTTTATCTGCACCCATGAGTGTGACGCCCATGAAAACTTTAAAAATGCCTTTCTCGAAGCAAAAGAGGGGGATATTGTTATTGTCGATTCTCCAGCAGGACTACCAGGTAGAGCACTGAAAACCAATTTTACCAACACCCTTTTATCAGGTGGTGAAGTAGCAAAAAAATGTACCATAACCTGCTTGGATCACTGTCTCTGCCGTGATGATGAGTCCACTTTTTGTATCGCTACGGCTCTTAACAACTCCCAACAGGGTGATCTGGAAACAGGGTTGGTTTTTACTGGTACAAATGCTGTTCGCCATACCCGTATGATGTATGTAAAAGAGATATTTGACGAAATTCAAAACGAAGTACCTTCCTCAAATTAAACTTTAAAATCAATTAGGTTTAATGCGTACAATGAATAAACCAACAAAAAACATTTGCCAAAATCTGGCACTGTTTTTTGTTGGCAGCTAACACCTGGGTAATACCATGAATCCAAACGAACGATCAGCGCAGCGTTTTTTTTCAGCTCTTGTTGATGTCTGCCCGGCTCCCTTGATTAATCATGTGTATCTCTGCAATCAATCAGTTAACAACAACCAGTTTCTCATACACTCTATGGTTGATAACGGTTTTAAAGGTACGCTGGTTGCTGCTAGAGCATCAATTGCCAAGAGCAGCAGAGATTTAAACCGAGATCTGTCGGTGGTATTGAGCGACCATCCCAGCAACTCAGAAAAAGCAGAACATATTCTATTAGAGCTTAATCAGGGTAGAGAGGCGGCTCGCATGACCATTGAAGCTGCCCTGGAGGCAATTTCTGATAGCGGTCAAGTATGGATATTTGGCAATCAGGAGAGTGGCATAGTATCCATTGCCAAACGTTTTAGCAGTTGCAAAACAGCACTTTACAAAGGCCATCTTAGGCTAATCTCTTTAACAAAGAACAGTAAATATCAAGAAAAAACCGGAAAAAAAAGAAATAAAAAACACACCCCAACCCTGGATGACGAAGGGTTTTGCCAGATAGATTATAAAGGTCTGCCCATTATCAGCCGACCGGGAGTTTTCTCCTGGCAAGAGCCAGACCCTGCATCTATTCTGCTTTTGGATGCCATGGAAAAGCTGGACATCGACCCCGGCCCCACCGTTTTGGACTGGGGATGTGGCAGCGGCCTGTTATCTGCGGCTTTGGCACAAAGGTGGCCCAGTTGCCACTTTACCCTGAGTGACGACCAGTTTAGCGCTGTGCGTTGTGCCAAAAAAACCATGGGGATAAACAGACTTGAACAGCGCAGCCTGGTAGTAGCTGAAGATGGCATTGGCCCCACACTTGAAGAAAAAAAGTTTTCCACCATCATCTCCAACCCCCCCTTTCATCGTGGAGTACGCACCGACTTCCAAGCAGCCGAGCTATTTATTAAAAACGCCACCGCTATTTTAGCAAAAAATGGCTCTATCTGGCTGGTTGGCAACCGCTTTTTAAATTATGAGAAGCAACTAGCAAAAGTGTTGAAACATGTTGAAGTTGTGGCGAACAATAGCACTTTTAGCGTTATAAGGGGATGGCAGTAATTGACAAGTCGAGTAGATGAATTACTATATTGTATGTTGGCAAGTTTCTAACTTACTATTAAATTTTATGAATATTCCATTTATAAATAACCCAGAATCTATAAGAGCTAGTTTGCTTACGAACCTTAAATATCCCTAAAATTCGAGAGCAAGCTAGCTCCTACAATCATTTCACAACAAACTGATTTTACAAATAAATATATTATTATTTGTAAACTGGTTGGAAACTTACTCAAATATTAAAACGGTATATCGTCATCAAAATCAGGAGCAGGTGCCTGTTGTTGGGGGGCTGCTGCTGCCTGTTGGGGCTGGCTGTAACTTTGTGATGATGGGGCCTGTTGCTGATAACCACCGTCGGATTGACCTCTGCTGTCCAACATTAGCATCTGACCACCAAACTGTTGGATAACTACCTCTGTGGTGTATCTATCCTGGCCTTGGTTATCGGTCCATTTTCTGGTTTGTAGCTGACCTTCAATATAAAGCTTGCTGCCTTTTTTTACATATTGCTGGATTATCTCTGCTAATTTGCCAAAAGCAACCACTCTGTGCCACTCTGTTTTTTCCTGCTTTTGCCCCTGTTTATCGTTCCACGATTCAGAAGTAGCAATGGTAAGGTTGGCGATGGGTCGACCGTCTTGGGTAAAGCGAATTTCGGGATCTTTACCAACATTTCCGATTAATTGAACCTTATTAAGTGATCTGGACATATATTCTATTCCCCTCTTTAGCGGAAAAAAAAATGGTTCCGCACTGCGTCGCAAAGCTATAGATTAGTGAAACTGTCGACGATACGTGTTAATTTACCCTAAGGCAAGCGTTCCCACTATAAATAGTTGGTTTAAGATCATGCGTCTTTTAATAAAAAGTATTCTGTTATTGGCAACAACCCTCTTTTTTCTGCCTACTCAGGTGATGGGTGAAAGCCTTGATAAGCAGCTCTCTTTAGATAAGCTAAAGAGTGCAGATACCATTCCCATGCGCATTACCGGAGTTCATAGCAGAAACTTTGGCTATATACAAGCTTTGGAAACCATGGCTACCACCATCGACGAAGCAAGCTTGGGTAGAATTAAAGTGGAGCTTTTAATAGGTGGTGAAGGTGGTTCGGAGGTTGAAGCGTTAAAAAAACAGATTCACAACAAAGTTGAAGCTGGCCTTACCTCAGCCACGACCATGGCTTACTCCCTGCCAGCCTTTCGACTTTTAACCATACCACTGCTGTTTACTGCACCAAGTCATGTGGATAATTTCATCAACTCTCCACTGGATCTGGCAATTCGTGATACTGCCAATACAAAAAGTTTAAAGGTGTTGGGTTATGGCTCTTACGGTTTTTATGGTCTGTTGGCATTTGAACCAAATGAAGATGAAGAGATTTCTGGTGCAACACCTAACGGTGATGAGATAGCAAAGCTGGTATCCAAAGAGATGGCTTTAGATGGTCAAGAGTCCCCTCGTTCATATATTGGTTTGTCGGTCCGTGCCCCTGTGGACCAATGGATGTGGAAAATTCATGAAGCTCTTTCAATAAAACAGGTTATTGTACCTGCTGCTGACATACCAGGAGCAATTGAGACTGGCTGGGTAGAAGGTGTTATATCCACACCAGAAACCCTAGCAAAAACCCCTTATCCAAAGTCGGCATCCCACTATTTTGATTTTCGCCAGCAACACGGCTGGTCAGTTTTTACCGTCAATGAAAAATGGTTTGAAATGCTACCTGATGATCTAAAAATTGTTGTGGAAAAAGCGGTTGAGGTAGCCACAACTGAAATGCGTAAAAACGCCTTTTATCAGAGCTATATAACCAGATCATCCTGGACCGACAACGATTGGCTACAGATTATACAGCCCGAAGCGGCAGAGCTGGAAGCATCATTTCGACCATTGGTGTTTAAAACAGCTCGTCAATTGGAGTATAAACTTGGTATGTCACGAGCAATTAGCAGACTTTGGGAGAACAATCGTACAGCAAAATCCAATTTCTGGCCCCTGCCCATAGTACCAGATAAAGAAGAAGAGATGGATAACGGTGATGAACCCATGACAAGATTAGAGCAGCTTTTACAAGAAAATATATCAAAAAACCAAGCGTTAAGAGTAATACGATAGTGAATGACCCCCTTATAATATCTCTTGTTGTTGCCTCCTACCTTATTGGTGCGATTCCCTTTGGTCTGCTTGTTGCCAAAACCATGGGCGGGGTAGATATTCGCACCATTGGCAGCGGTAATATCGGGGCCACCAACGTGTTACGGGCGGTGGGAAAAAAAGCCGGAGCTACAGCTCTATTGCTGGATATCGGCAAAGGGGCGGTTCCTGTTATTATAGCAAAAACATTATATGGTACTGAAAATATAATAACCCTATACTGTGCTTTGGCAGCGTTTTTTGGCCATCTCTATCCCATATATCTGGGTTTTAAAGGGGGTAAAGGGGTGGCTACGGCTCTGGGAATTGTTGCAGCTTGGGTTCCCATAGCAGGGGCTATTACTCTTTTTATCTGGATAGCCATGGCAAAAACATTTAAATACTCTTCCCTTGCAGCACTAACTGCTTTTGCCACCCTGCCTTTTATGCTTTTTTTTCTGGAAGAGCCGACCCCAATGTCGGCATCATATGTATTGACTATCCTTATCTATTGGCGACACAGAGCCAATATTCAACGTCTTATTGCTGGAATAGAGCCTTGTATAGGGCAGAAAAGTGAGTCGTCATGATGAAATATATTCTAAGCTTTATGCTGTTCTTGCTTCCAATGAGCACTATGGCTGGAGAACCACCGCCTGAAGAGAAAAAAGCCAAAAAGGTAAGGCAATTCAAGGTGGATAAACTCTCACCCCATGTAGTTATGCGGGCTATACCAACAGAGAACAAAAATTTATTGCCGGAATTGACTGAACGGATAAAAAAACGGATGAAACAGACGGGGTTTATTTTAAACCACCCGCCACCAAATGATTACATTATCGGTTCCCTGGAAAAAAAGAACATTATGGGCCGTTATGATCAAATTTTGATGAAAACAGACCCTCTTCCCCCCGAAACCCACATGATAATCCATCGCCCGGGACCGTTATTGACCGATCCTCTTACCGAAGAGAAGATGGGCATATTGTCCCTCTATATCGGTCGGGTAAAAACTCAATACACCACCGATTCAGGTACAGTTGCATGGGTTACTGACTCCCTAAGGGCGATTGCCGCAAAAGACAAACTTTTACAAATGCCCTATGTGGAACCACCGTTTAAAATCCACATGACAGCTGCTGCCGAAATGGAAGGTCGGGTGCTGCGGATGGAAAACGATATGGAAATGGCTGGCTCTGACCAGCTATTTATAGTGGGGCTGGGCAGAAGAGACCGGGCGACACTGGGACTTATGCTGCCGATCTATCAAACTGCGGCAAAAATAGTCGATCCGGTTACTGATAAAAAGGTTGCTCTACCAACAAAAACCATAGGTCACGGTGTATTGATTCGTGTGGGAGAGCGGGCCTCCATAGCCTTTTTAGCCGACTCTACCCGCCCAATTCGCCGTGGAGATATAATGGCAACGGCTTTAAAATGAGAAAAAAAAGTGTTGCTGACTGGTTACGGTTTATCAAGATTCCCGGCCTTGGACCTGTAGGAATAGATAAGCTTCTCCAACACTTTGGTCAACCAGAAGCAATTTTAACAGCAAAAAAGAGCAACCTAGCTGAAGTTGCCGGGATCTCCCCAACCATGGTTGCCTCACTGACCAGCTTTAGAGAGTCTATCGCTGAAGAACCCATTATCCACCAGCTAAAGCAACTCCACAATATTGGTGGTGAAGTTATAATCCTCGGAACCCCTGAATATCCCCATCTTTTACGGGAAATTCACGATCCTCCCCCTGTGCTTTTTGCTCTGGGAGATACCACTCTACTCAATAGTTCCAACACCATTGCTGTTGTGGGTTCTCGTCGTGCCAGCCGTAGCGGTTTAGGCTTTGCCCACACCCTGGGTAGTGATCTGGCAAAAAATGGTATAATCACTGTGAGCGGCCTTGCTCTTGGTATTGACAGTGCAGCCCATAGAGGTGCTCTAGTTGGTGGTGGACCCACAGTTGCTGTGGTTGCCACAGGATTGGATGTTGATTATCCTCCACAAAACCGCGAGCTTAAAAAACAGATTAGGGAAAATGGCTGTATTATCACTGAAGCCCCACTGGGAACCCAAGCTGCCCCCTATCTATTTCCACCCCGTAACAGAATCATAAGCGGAATCTCCAGAGGTGTTGCTGTTGTTGAGGCATCTCTACGCTCTGGCTCTCTTATTACCGCCAGAATGGCCCTGGAGCAAAATAGAGAGGTATTTGCAGTACCGGGTTCTGGAGCAGGAGGTGATAGCCGGGCCAAAGGGGTAAACGATTTAATTCGACAAGGGGCTTGTGTTTTAGAAAATGTGGATAATATTATACAGGAGATACAATTTTCATCCCCAACCACAACTGCCAAAGCTCAAAATTATGGTGGGGAAGAGACACGGGCAAATATAAAAATTTCAGAAGCAAGACTTAAAAACAGCTCTATTATTGACCATTTAGCAGATGGGCCATTGTTGGCAGACGAATTAGCAAGAAAGTGTCAATTGACAGTAGCCTCACTTTCCCGCATCTTACTTCATCTTGAATTGACCGGAGTTGTAGTTCGACTTGCTGGTAATAGATACGCCCTATTAAATAATTAATAAGGCAGTTTTAACCTGACCCAGATACCTACCAACATATCTGGGCTAACCAGGATATGTTGTTTATAATATTATAATATATCTGAAATACTGTGACTGAATTATCATGAGTGCAATTGTTATAGTAGAGTCCCCAGCCAAGGCAAAAACTATAGAAAAATTTCTTGGCAAGGGGTTTAAGGTGGTTGCCACCTATGGCCATATACGTGATTTACCAAGCAAAAATGGCTCGGTAGATACCGAAAACAATTTTGAGATGTCTTATGAGATATCCAAACAGTCTACCAAACATGTTACAGAACTAGCTAAACAGGTTAAGGGGGCAGAAGAGATACTTCTGGCAACTGACCCTGATAGAGAGGGAGAGGCGATCTCCTGGCATGTTCTGGAGGTGTTGAAGAAAAAACGGCTGGGTATCAAAAATATGGCTATCCGCCGGGTGGTCTTCCATGAGATTACCAAAAAAGCCATTCAAAATGCGGTTGCCAACGCCCGAGATATTGATATGGCCATGGTCAACTCGCAGCAGGCCAGACGCGCTTTGGATTATCTTGTTGGTTTTACTTTAAGCCCGCTACTATGGAAAAAAGTACGCCGGGGACTCTCAGCTGGTCGGGTGCAGTCTGTAGCGTTGCGTTTGGTTTGCGAACGGGAAAGCGAAGTTGCTGCATTTAAATCACAAGAGTACTGGTCGATCATTGCCAATGTTAGTAAACAGACTGAAAAAGATGCCAAATTTCAGGCACGACTGGTTGTAGCTGAGGGAAAAAAACTCAGCAAGTTTGATATTCCCGACGAAAAACGGGCTAATGAGCTTGTCAAGGCTATTAAAAACAAGCCTCTAGCTATAACTGAACTGACCAAAAAACAGTCCAGCCGTAATCCTGCACCGCCATTTATCACATCCAGCCTCCAGCAAGAGGCATCTCGTAAGTTGGGTTTCTCTGCTAAAAAAGCCATGATGGTGGCACAAAAACTCTACGAGGGTATCAAAATACCTTTCCCAGATGGTCATGAAGAGGTGGTGGGACTCATCACCTACATGCGTACCGACTCGGTAAACCTGGCCCAAGAGGCTCTAAATAACATTAGAGATCTTGTGGCCTCACGCTATGGCGATGAATTTTTACCAAGCAAGGTAAGACATTTTAAATCTTCGGCTAAAAATGCCCAAGAGGCCCATGAAGCTGTACGGCCTACCGATGTAAACCATCTACCGGAAAGATTGCGTAAATCGCTGGATAACGATCAATACCGCCTCTATGAGTTGATCTGGAAGAGAACCATGGCCTGTCAGATGGCTGCTGCTAAAATTGATAAGGTGGCAGCAACCCTTTCTGTTGACAGTGACGATCCCAACGCACCCTACTCCCTGCGAGCAAACGGTTCGTCGGTTGCTTTTTCTGGCTTTATGAAGGTTTATCAAGAGGGTAAAGATGAGGTTTCGGCCCAAGATCGCAACGAGGATGAAGCCACCACCATGCTGCCGGAATTGGTGCAAGGTGATAAGATAAATATGGATGAACTGCTGCCAAAACAGCATTTTACCGAACCACCGCCCCGTTACACTGAGGCAACACTGGTAAAGGCTCTTGAGAGCTACGGCATAGGTCGTCCTTCCACCTATGCCCCTACCATGTCAACAATTCAAGAGCGTGGCTATGTAAAGTTAGAGCAGAAAAAGTTCTTTCCTGAAGATGTGGGCATGGTGGTTAACCGCTTTTTGGTGCAACATTTTGAAAAATATGTCGATTACCACTTCACCGCCCATTTGGAAGATGATCTTGATGCCATCTCACGGGGTGAAAAAGAGTGGGTTCCCCTGCTTAAAGATTTTTGGTCTCCCTTTAAAGGTCTGATTGAAGATAAAGATAAAACCACAACCAGAAAAGAGGTAACCACCGAGGATACCGAAGAGAAATGTCCTGAGTGTAGCCAACATCTACAGATCAAGCTGGGTCGTTATGGACGCTTTATGGCCTGTTCCAACTATCCCGACTGTAAATACACCCGTAATATTTTAAAAGAGGGTGAAGAGGAAAAACCGGTAGCTGAGCCAGTAATGTCCGATGAGAAGTGTGAGAAATGTGGCGAGGGAATGTTGATTAAAGAGGGTCGCTTTGGCAAATATCTCGCATGCTCTGGTTATCCCAAATGTCGCAACATTCAGTCTCTTGAAAAACCAGTAGATACAGGTATTGCCTGTCCTGCCTGTGGAAAAGGGACGTTTTTGGAGAAAAAATCCCGTAGAGGCAAGATATTTTACTCCTGTTCAACATATCCAAAATGTAAACAGGCCCTTTGGAACAAGCCCCTAACCACACCCTGTCCCAAATGCAACGCCCCCTTTGTTATGGAAAAAATAACCAAAAAATGGGGTTTGGAACATCTGTGTGCCAATGAAGAGTGTGACTATAGAGAAAAAATAGGGGAAGCACCTCCGAAAGAAGAAGCAGCCTCTTAAAAGAGCATAACAAGTGAACTATCCAACCAAGAGCCAAAAAGGCGTATCAGCTCATTTAGTGAGTGTGATAGTTGCTGCTATGCTCATGGTGCTTTTCAACCAATCTCTTTGGAACGAAATAGTCAAGCTGAGTGTAGATAGCAACCCGTTATCTTGGTTATTTCCCATATCACTGTTTTTTATTCTTTTTTTAGCTGTAAATATAATAATAACCCTGTTTGCCTGGCCCGGCCTGTTTAAACCCACCGTGCTGATATTGATAATGATATCGGTATCTGTTAGCTATTTTATTGATACTTTCGGGGTTATGATCAATAGGGACATGGTACGCAATCTTTTTCAAACAGATGTGCGTGAAGCCAGTGAACTTCTGACCTTAAATATGTTCATCCACCTGGGAATTTGGGGTGGTATTCCTGCATATTTTATAATAAAACAACCTATTAGCTATCAACCATGGTTAAAGTCCACTCTCTACAAAAGTGGAATAGTCGCCCTTTGCGCAACTTTGATTGTGGCAATGATATATGTCGGCTTTAAGCAATATTCAATTTTTTTGCGTAATCATCGTCATCTACGGCATCTATTAACCCCAGCAAATTTTATCTATAACTCAACATCCCTTTTAAAAAAGATATATTTCAACACCCCCAAAGAGCTGCAAAGGGTTGGTCTGGACGCAAAACCGGGGGATTTATTGACAAAACATGGTAAAAAAACCCTTTTTGTCTTTGTGTTGGGTGAGACTGTACGTGCCGACCATTTTTCCCTCCAGGGCTACAAAAGAGAGACCAACCCCGAGTTGAAAAAAGCAGACGGGATCTATTTTTCCAACGTTTCATCGTGTGGCACAGCCACTGCAACCTCCCTACCCTGTATTTTCTCTGCAAATGGCAGGAGAGATTTTTCCAATGAGAAAGCCCGCCACACCGAGGGTATGCTGGATATTATACAACGGGCAGGAGTTCGTGTTGTCTGGCTGGACAACAACTCTGGCTGTAAAGGGGTTTGTGACCGTATTGAAAATGAGGATATAGCAAAACAGAACTATGGTGATCTCTGCAAAGATGGCTCATGCTTTGATGAGGCTTTAAATATTCGTCTTGAAGAGATATTAAAAACAGCGACAGGGCCGTTGGTGGTTGTTCTTCATCAGCTAGGAAGCCACGGCCCAGCCTATTTTAAACGCTACCCCGATAGCTTTAAACGTTTTACCCCAACCTGTGACCAAGCCCAGATAGAGAGCTGCCCCCAGCAAGATATAATCAACACCTACGACAACACCCTGCTGTACACAGATGCGGTTTTAGCCAAACTCATCCAACTGTTACAACAGCACTCCCACAGCTTTGACAGTGCCATGCTCTATATCTCCGACCATGGTGAATCATTGGGAGAGAACGGTATCTACCTCCATGGGCTACCCTACTCCATTGCCCCAAAAGCCCAAACCCATGTACCGTTGTATGTATGGATGTCAGATGAGTTCAGCAACAATATATCCCTGGATAAAGAGTGCTCTGTCAGCAAAAAAAGCCTCCCTTACAGCCACGACAATCTATTTCACACCATGCTCGGTTTATTGGATATCAAAACAGATTCATACAAAAAAAATCTGGATATTTTTAAAGATTGCCGCAGCTAGATATGGCAAAACCTCCAAAGATCATCTATTACCTGTTGGATCATATATGACAACGCTGTGAAATTTGTGTATGATGGTCGTTTGGTTAGAAACTATAGTAAATTCAGATCTCAGCTGGTTAAAATAAAATAGCTTCTACTTGTTAGGGGTCCAGGGGGATTATCTCCCTGGTGGGTTTGGGCGAAGCCCAAGGTTTTGCCTTTGTTTTTAAGCCTTTACATTTAAAAGCGTGGAGGTTTGGGGGCCTGCAAGGCCT
>JADFZS010000113.1 GCA_015232405.1 Magnetococcales bacterium
GTTGTACTATCACCCTGGGTAAAAACATCAAATATTACCGACTGTTTTTCAGCCGGTATGCCAATTCCTGTATCAGATATGGATATAGTCAGGCTATCTTTCTGCTTCATATTGTTTTGAACATAAATGGAAATAACACCTTCGGGGGTAAACTTTACTGAGTTTCCAACAAGATTCATCAACAGCTGACGTAAACGGTTGGGATCACCAATACGTATGGGTTTTACATCTGTGGCGACTATACCGACTATTTTTAAATATCTAGAACCAGCCTCTAACTGGAATGTCTCAACAACACATTTAACCATCTCGTTGAGATCAATACGACTTGTCTCCAAAATAATCTTGCCACTCTCAACCCGACTAAAATCAAGAATATCATCAATTAAATAAAGAAGTGCTTCACCATTTCTCTGCAGAACACCAAGATAGTGTTCTTGGGTCTCATCTAAGTCGCTATCAGTCAATAGCTCACTCATGCCAAGTATGGCATTCATTGGAGTGCGAATTTCATGACTCATTGTGGATAAAAATGCACTTTTGGCTTTGTTTGCCGCCTCTGAACGATCTTTTGCCTGTAACAAAAGAGTCTCTTTTTCACCTATGGAGTGGTACATATTTTGTAGACTATTTGCCAACTGCCCAATCTCATCACTATCTTGTTCAAGCAACTTCTGATTTTTACTCACAAATTTTTCAACAACACCCTTTTGCTCATCTTCCCCTTTTGATAACCCCAGAGCTTTGGTGATAATTTGAGAATATGTAGTCAATAATTCAATTCTGTTCAAAACGGTAATTTTCAACAAAATGACCATGGCAACAAACAAAAGACCAAGACTTAACACCACACTCCATATTTTTTCCCATATATGACCATCTAGAATATTGTCAAAACTACCCGTGGAGAGTATTAAATGAACCTCACCTAGCTTTACATTTTTTAGCTGGGCCGAATTTGTATGAATATCAGCTATGAAAAGGTGGCCCGTATCTGATCTTTCAGATAGATAGCTGGCTACTATTTTGCCATTATGGTTAACAGCAATGGACATTACATCCACTGTTTTATTGCCAATGGTAACCAACTCATGTTGCAGTGCTTTATAATCTTCCTTAAGCAGACTCTCTACACCGAATGCCGAAACTATACCTGCTATGGCCTCTCCCCGTTCAGCAAGAATTTTGCGAAACATCATCTTTTCTTCATCCACCTCATGCCAGGTCAACCCGCAAACCAGCAGGATCATTACAACCATGATAGATGAGATAATTTTAGTTGATAGGTTCACATTTTATCCTTGTGACTCAAGACAGCTATCAAGCTGGTTTTATTGACAACTTATATAGAAACAGCGAAAAAAAACCGACCTGTTATAAACTTGCAATTTGAATTTTTTGAAATTTTATTTAGATCATCAAAAGAAGTGGGACAATAACATAATAGTGTGGTGTAACCAATAGATATATGGGGTTTAGCTGGGGAACAAAGCTATTATCCTAGATTCAGCAGTTGTGCGCACGCACCTGACATAACCTCTTGATTCATCTGCCGTAATAGAAAAAAGTCTCATCACCCATTGGGTGACTTCGATTTTTTGAATTACGGCAGCTAAACCAATATGTTGTGCCATTCACATACGTCCAACTGCCGAATCTATGATTATTGATAAAAAATTCTAAATCCCATTATGGGTAACAAACACTAGCAGGAGATAAGAGGACGAAGTGCCTTATATTTGAAGTTATTAACCAATATCTTCAACTGATCTTGAATATTGGAAATTTGCAACTCTTTAGCATGGACCATATATTTATATAGCTCATCTGCTTCATTGTTTTTGTTTCTTAACTTTTTCAATTCAGCCTTCAGTTCAACGATCTGCTTTTTTGACTTTTTAGACTCCAATTCAGCCTGCTGTTGACATGTATTGAGAGTTTCGAGAAGTTCGGAATGTTTACCGTTTATGACATCTAGATATTTTTCAACATTTTGCTGCTCTTGTAACAGTTGGTTTTGTGTCTCTTTTAGAGTTTTTTTCACAGAGGCAAGCTCTTTTGCCAAATTTGCATTTTGCGTCTTTTTCAACAAAATTTCCCGGCGTGAATCAACATTGCTACCGCCACCATAAATGGTGTTTGCCCAGGAACTGATGTAGTCACCCTGCATTTGATGTGATTTTTGTTCATGGGCAAACCTAGCTATCATTTTTATAGCTATAACCTCTCCATTATATAGAGAGCTAAACTGGATATCCTCTAGGTTTTGTCCTTTTCTCTTCATATACCTATATGCTTGCTCAATGGCTATGTTGCTCTCTTCATAAGAGCCAGAGGTTGCCATATTCAGTATTTTTACAAGTGTTTTATCCATTTCACACCTCATTGGTTTCTTCTTTTACTCAGCAATATGAGTATTTTTATATCGATCAAGACAAACACATACTTAGCAAGATATATACCGTTATTGTAAATCAGAGCCAAAACCTAATTTACAATAACGGTACAGTACTTGCTTTCGTTATTACCACTACTGATATTTATAAATTTAACATATCCCTTACTAATTTACTGAGGCTTTAAATTATGCAACAAAATCTTAATGATATAGACTCTGGCATAGTGACAGAAAATAAAATCACCTTTGATAGTCCATACATAGTTCCAGATCAAACCCAACAACAACGGGGCACAACTCAAATTGCCAACCATTTTTTGACTCCCAGCTCTATAGAAACAATTTCTGTCAAAAACCAGACAGTAAAAGATGATAAAAAGAGCGTTGATTGGGAGCTACCTGAATTTGAAAGTGTCAGTTCCAATAAAAAATCTGCCAAAAAAGAGAGGTCCGCCAAAGGTCTGTTTGGCCTGTTCAACAAGAGTACCTCGCCAAAAACAGTTGCTGAATATCGACAACAGGGAATTTCCCTAAGTGAGAAAAAACGTTTGGGAGCTGCTGCTAAAATGCTGGAAAAAGCTATGAAAATGGGGGCAAATGATCTTGAATGCCAACTCCATTTAGGGCTGACCTATAGCCGTTTGGGCCGAATAAAAGAGGCTATCACACTGTTAAGTGATTTAAATGTCAAACATGGTGATGATCCAGGGGTTGCCACTCTACTAGGCAAAGCTCTGCTATTTAACGGTCTATATCAAGAGGCAGCAGAGGTTATGGCTCCTGCATCTGCCAACAACCCCAGCCGTTTTAACCTGCATTTTTATTTGGGGTTGGCCTATGCCAAATTAAATGAATTTGATATGGCAATTGATGCTTGGTTAAAAGCAATTAGGATAAACCCTACAGACAAAACAACTCGCCAATTTTTAAACCGGGCACTTGATGCCAAAACTCTCAGCCAAGCATGAGAAATGGTTTGTAACTGTAGGGGTGAGCAATCTTACCCCTACAGTTTATTATAAAAAATAAATAGATCTAAAAAGATCTCAATGGGCAAAAAGATTGTTTATCCGCTCTAACCGCAGTTTAGAATTTTTTGAATTTGCATAAGATACAAACTTGGCAGATCTGTTCACCCCACGGTTTTTATGCCAGCCAAGAATATCACCACCACCAGCTGAGGTTGCAAAATACCTGTCTGGAGTCCAAGCCACCCAGCGTTTTTTATCTCTATGGGGAAATAAAGAGAGAAAGTGATCTCCGGTAACAGTGCGATACCAACGAATTATCCCATCACTGTGGGCAGCAACTATCACCCTGTTATTCAAACTGATATTTAAACCAACAACAGGAGCTAAAACAGAGCTATTCCATCTTGCTCGCCCGATACGATCTAAAAGTCGTAATTTATCTGATGTTCCCACCACAAAAAAACGATTATTTCGTGCAATGGCAATGGAGCTTACCTTCTCATTATCAGCTAGAGCAATAGCAACCCCGTTAAGCTTTAACTCCCCGGTTTTATCTTCCCAACCTGTTACAGAAAAATATTTTGATTTGGTTATAGGGGCATACAGTTTATCATTAACAGCCTTACTGTTTAGCAGTATGAGGTCACGCGCAACAAACCTGCCACCATTTTTACCTGATTTATCATAGGGAAAACCTACTATGCTTCCATCAGCAGAAAGCAATAAGCTCTTTTTCCATCTTGCAAAAGTTGCTATTGGCTTGGTACGCCTAAAACGCAAAAAACCTTCATTATCTACTCCACCCAAAACCGGAGCTAATCCACTGTATAGAATATCACCATCTTTTAATGTGATAATTTGGGATATGGTGCTTTTATAGATAGGAAGATCGATAAACTCCCCCCAGCCAGATACACCAGATCTACCAGCATCTTTCCACCAGCGTATTAAACTGTTGCGGGAGTTTTTATGTTTTCCTGCCCCATAGAGAGCTTTGCCATCTTTTGACCATGCCACACTTCTAAAATCACCAACCCCAGCGGTATCATCCGCAAAATACAGCACTTTGAGATCTTTAGCAGAGAATACAATCACAACATGCCGACCAGTAAAACCTACAGCAATTTTATCATTTTCGGGTGAAAATTTAGCAGAATATGGCTGAAATCCAGTTGGTAGTTTTTTTCTTTGTTGCGGTTTGAAATGTTCATCATACAACCTTAGATAACCATCCAAACTGGTGGTGATAAGAGCCCCATTTTTATTAAAATCCAACCATGTGGTGTCGCCACCATAATCTTTGTCTTTTTTTAAAAGACGACCATTATGTAAATGGTAGACCCTCAACCCGGCCTTGCCACTCATAGCCACGGCTAGATATTGATTGTTGTGAGATATGGCCAAATGTAAAACAGTTGCTGGCAACCCTTTAATTCGTGACAGAATGTTTCCGGTGGCAGTATCAAATAGATATATGCAATAGCCCTTTTCGGACGGTAAGGTTTTACAAGTGTTACCTGAAGCCGCAATTACCACCCCGTCAGGAGAGACTGCCACCGCATTCAACTCCCCTTCTGCACCTTGAGCAATGGGAACACGTATTATTTTTCTTAAACGGCCCGAAGGTAGTTGCCAAATTCTGAGAGTTTTATCTTTTGAACTAGAGACAAAAAAACTGTTGGCACTATCAGTAGCAATCCGCAAAATAGGCTCGGTGTGCATCCGACCTTCAACGCGCAAGATAGGCTCTTTATCAAATGCAGCCAGGGGAAAAGATAAAAAGAAGCAGAGAAAGAAAGTAGACAGCCTTAGAGTTATTGGATAAGAAAATATCTGAAACATGGCCATTTTTAAAAAACCTCTCCCTTTTAAAAAAGCTTTCTTACCTCAGAGTTGGTCTCCCACAAGCCCTGATAAGAAGTTCACAATTTTAAAAAGGTGGGATAAAACCGAAAAGACCATTATACTATCAGGTCGTTTCTTTTCATAATTTGGTAGATCTCTCTACTAACCCAAGCATCAGTAGCGGCATAGAGAAGCTGAAAATTTTTCAAATTTTTGGCCTCCCAATTAGAACACTGTGCCCGTTTGGAAATTCTAAAGCCAAAAAAGCGCGCAGCCATACTACGGAGGCCACGACTTTGGATATTGGCATGGCGAGCCATGCTACCCACATCAACAAAACCACCAGGTTTAAATGGTATAACAGGTTGCAACTGGTCAATATCGTTAGCCAAGCCCACCCCAACCTTAAGAATTCTCTTATCTGATAAAAGCTCTGCTATTGGTGAAAAATCCTTCAAACGGTTTAGCTGAAACAGAGTAACCTCATTTTCACCAGCCAGCTGTAAAATACAGGGATTATGGGTAACACCTTTACGAAAAACAGGTTTGGTCTCGGTATCAAATCCAAGTACCGCCTCTTTTTGCAGGCGAGAAATTGACTCCTCAACCGTTGCATCGGAGTTTATAAGAGTGATCTTTCCCTCCCATTTGCGGATAGGCAGACTGTTTATCTGATCTTTGGACATCTTGCTGCGAAAATCAGATGGCAAGGAAGGCACAGTTATTGAGCTTTCTTTATTTTCCAAGCTATTATCAGAGTGTGACAACTTAATTAACTGATCCATACCTCACCTACACTTTACCGTTGTTGTTTGTGTTAGCGGCTTTATCTACAACATGTTTCAACTCAACACCATTTTTCAACATTTCGGTAAATTTATCCACCTCAACAGGAGCACTAAAAAGAAAGCCCTGCATCTCATTGCAGCTTAAGTTTTGCATTATTTCCAACTGCTCCACAGTCTCTACCCCTTCCACAATAACAGTTTGGTTAAGACTATGAGCCATGGCAATAATAGCATTGACAATCGCTTTATCTCCCTCATCACTGGCTATAGAATTCACAAATGAACGGTCAATTTTTAGCGTTTTAAAAGGAAAATGTCTTAACTGGCTCAAAGATGAGT
Source organism: Magnetococcales bacterium (assembly GCA_015232405.1). Classification (GTDB taxonomy): domain Bacteria; phylum Pseudomonadota; class Magnetococcia; order Magnetococcales; family JADFYX01. The sequence continues at coordinate 6,342 of JADFZS010000113.1, forward strand.
ATCCGGTACCAAAGTCGTCAATAGATAGCTTCACTCCCATATCACCGATGTGGTTAAGTATTAATACCGCCTTTTGCACATCGTCCATAATGGCACTTTCGGTAATCTCTAAATCTAGATTACCAGGATCTATGCCTGTCTCGTCCAATGATTCCCGGACAACTTTCTCAATATCCTGCCTTTTAAACTGTACCGCCGATAAATTAACTCCAACCCGAACTCCTGGCAAATTCATATCTCGCCAAATAGCTATCTGTCTACATGCAGTTCTGATAACCCAATCACCAATTGGTAGTATCAACCCTGTCTCCTCAGCAACAGGAATAAACTCCATGGGAGAGATGATTCCCTGTTCTGGGTGTATCCAACGTAACAGAGCTTCTGCCCCGACAATCCGCCCACTTTTAATATCAAGTTGCGGCTGATAAAAAAGATGCAGCTGCCCACTATCCACCGCCTCTCTAAGACTGCTCTCCAGAGCAAAACGACGACGAGCCACGTCTGCCATTTTATGCGAAAAAAACTGATAGTTATTCCTGCTACCCCTGCGAGCATGGGCAAGTGCAGTTTTGGCATTATTTAACAGCTCTTCTGGGTTTCTACCATCTTGAGGAAAAAGGGTAATTCCCACAGCAGCTGTTACTTCTATTATTTTACCACCAAGCTCCACAGGTTCTGCTAAAGCCTCATAAACCTTCTGAGCCACAAAACCGGAGTTACGCACCGCACCCGGCCCTTCATCAATATCAGTAAGTAACATGCCAAATTCATCAGCACCAACCCTGGCAACCGAATCACTATCACGTAAACAACTAGTTAAACGGTCGGCAATCAAACAGAGTAGCTTGTCACCAAGTTCTGTACCCAATGAATCGTTAATCTGGTGAAAACGGTCAATGTCAAGAATCATCACCCCAACTGATTGCTCATGACGATGAGCATTGGCTACTGCTTGCAGCAATCGGTCGGTAAAAACTGGTAGAGTTGCCAAATTTGTCAGCCTGTCTTTAGCTGAAATTGCTTGACCACCTCCGTAAGAAAGATCTATTTGACCATGTTCGGCCAATTGACAGAGATAATAACGTACCGGACCATTTTGGGGTAGAACTGCACTGACCTTTAAATACCCTTTAATAATTCTGTCATTTACAAGGGTTTGCTGTACCTCTCCCTGCCAAAAACCACACTGCCACAAATCTTCACGAATAGGGTCAAAAAACTCATGTACATTGCCTGTTTTAAGTATGCGAACTATACTTTTTGACTCGATAACATCTTGTTGAAGTCCGGTCATTTTCACGAAAGCTTGATTTATCTGGGAAACAACACCCCGCCTATCCACCAGCAATACCCCTTCAAGGCTATTCTCCAGAAGAAGGTTTAGCAGTTTTTCGTCAAAAGATCCTTCTTTTTTCACAACCATGCAGATACCCAATCAACTTGATCAACAAACCCCCAACAGATTTTTAATTATAGATGATGCACATAATTACCAGTTTAAAACAAGCACATTATGCCACAACCCCTTTGATCGCTGCAATTCGTTGAATTAAAGGGGGGTGGGAATGGTTGAGTATAACGTAAAAAGGGTGCGGTGTCAGATTAGAAAGCGTATCAACTGACAACTTTTTCAAAGCCGTTATCAATGGCTCTCTATCAGGGATGGTCTGTACCGCAAAACTATCCGCTTCAAACTCATTTTTACGAGAGACATATTTTAATATCGGTCCTAAAACCATATCTAGAGGAGCCAACAAAAAACTAAAAAATGTCAAACCTGCATATACCGATATCATATCCATCTGAAAAGCGGCAAACAGCCCCGGTTCAGAGATAAAAATGGACATAAGGTAGAACATTACCCCCATATGGATAATACCAAATATTAGCGACTGTATCATGTGACGCTTTTTTTGATGACCAACCTCATGGGCCAACACCGCAACCAACTCTTCGGTGGAATAATCTTTTATCAATGTATCAAACAGAGCAATGCGACGGTTTTTACCAAAACCGGAGAAAAATGCGTTGGCTTTGGAAGAGCGTTTCGAGCCATCAACTTCAAATATATCGGCTACCGTAAAACCAGCTTTGGTGGTGTAATCCAACACAGCCTGTTTTAACTCACCATCAGCCAAAGGGGTAAAGCGGTTGAACAGAGGCATCAACCAAACTGGTGCAATATATTGTACCAACAGTAAAAAAGCGGTGGTTGCCCCCCAACAATAGAGCCATGCATCAGAACCTGCATAAGCAAAAAACCAGAGAATTGCACTTAGAATGGGTACGCCAAGCATGGCTGCCAATACCAGACCTTTAATACGGTCTAAAATGAACGTTTTTGGGGTGGTTTTGTTAAAGCCATACCTCTCTTCAACCACAAATGTGCCATAAATTGAGAACGGTATTGATATTATATTACCCAATAAAATCAATATGCTGATATAGGCAACTCCTGACCATATTTCACCTAATGCCAATGATCGTACCCAGATATCCAGTGTATTGAATCCACCCCACCACCACCAAACAAGCAGAGCAACCAAATCTGTAGTTGCACCAAACATCTGCAAATGGTATTTATCACGGGCATAGGCAAATGATCGTTTACATGTATCAATATCTACAATATCTGCAAACTCAGGTGGTGGAGATTGGGGCATGGCAAGAACATTGAGTCTAGCTGCTATAAATTGCAGTAGGTACCCCACCAAAAGAGCCACTAAAACTATCCAAGCGTAACTGTTCAATTTTATCTCTTTTTAAATAGACGAATTATAAATGCCGAAACTGTTGAGCTAACCAGACTCCAGATAAAAAATGGATGCAGAGATTTTAAAAAAATCTCTCTGTATGTAGCACTGCCTGTAAAGGTGTCCCATAAAACACGGCTCATACGACGCTCTACATTGGGCCGTGACTGCTCCCCGGTAACCATTGCCACCATACCATCACTAAAAAGGGTGAATTTTTGATATAACATAGTGATAATAAATATAAAATTACCAATAATATTATCCCGTGCTATACGTTGACAAACTGGAGCGTAGTGGTGCTTGTAATCATCGCTGCCAATACCAAAAAACAGAGATGTAACAACACTTGCTTTGGCTGTGATGTAAGCAGCACCAATGCCATCTTTATAGAGCCTGGAAACCGCACAATCACCAATCATGACAATTCTATCACCGTAAGGTTTTACCGCTGGACCAACATTGAGGTTGGGCATACAAAAACAGGCTTGACCTACATCAACCTCTTTCTCTTTAAAATGCCAGTCTAATGATTCCGGTAGACAACTACGAACCTCCGGTGAGTTCATAAACCTCTCTACCAGAGTTTTGTTTATCCCCTCTCCCATTAAACTGATTGTGACATATTCAACCTTTGGAATTATAGCAGCAAACTTCAACCCTGGTATATCCAACAAAAAAATATGCAGGGAGCTACCGAGATATTCCTGAACCACAGACTCTCCCAAGTAGATTTCAGAGACAAAGCCTTTTTTTACGAAAGGCTTTTCATATGAGAAACCAAGTGAGGTAAATTTTTTTAAAATAGGGGCATTAACTCCAACTGCTCCAATTAGCAGGTCATAGGTTTTAGCAGCAGATTTTTTACAGATTATTTGAGGCAGACCATTCTCCCAGGAGATATCTTCCACCCGTTTGTGTATGACATTTACCCCTCGCTTTTTAGCAAGGTTCAAAAGATATCCATCAAAACTTGCCCAGTTGGAGTCACCAGCAGGTATCCGGGGACCAGCACCACGAAAAACAGTAGCAATGCGCAAATCGTCTGCTGGGGTATTAATTGAAACCGTCGGTAGACCAGAAGTGTGGAGTATATATGAGTCAATACCCCGCTGAACAACTTGAGGAGGTAACTCAATACCTTCTGCTGCCAAGGTTTGAACAAGATTTTCCGACACAACCCCGGCACACATGTTACAGCCAGGAGGGCCGTATTTATCAAAATCTCTAGGTTCATAGATATCAACCGTGAGATCCCAATCAACACGTTGGGCCATCTCCAACAGGAAAAAACCGGCCATTGATCCTGCCGGTCCTCCACCTATAATCCCAATTTTAGCATTGTTAGATAATTTCACGTGTATAATCTAGCTGTTGCAGGACAGATTATTTTGCCTTAAGAAAACCAAACCCCCAGCCAGTATTTTTAGCAGTTGGTGGCTCAATGGGTGTATTATAAACCAACTCTTTTTTCTGCCATTCAGGTCCAGGTTCTGCCAATATCACCCGATCCTTGCCATCAGTTTTACCCTTGGTCAACGCCTTGAAAGCTGCCTTGTTTAGCTCCACCGTCTTTTCATGCTCAGGGAAGATTGCTATACCGCAAGTAAAGGTAGAGACAATATCCTCTATACCTATATCCTTAACATGCTCTTGGAATGTCTCTTTTACCTTCTCCATCACCCTTGTTGCAGCAAAACCATCTGCTTCATAGAGGATAACACCAAAACGGTCTTCAGCAAAACGCCCGACAATATCACTCTGTCGCAAATGCTGCTTTAATATTGAACCAAGTGATTTTAAAAGAGAGTCACCGATTTCTTGACCATGTTTAGAACAAATATCACCATAGCCATCCATATCAATTATGGCAAAAGCCATGGTCTGCATCAAACGTCTGGCCCTGTTTACCTCGGCATCAAGAAAGGCTGCTAAATCAATATAACTTGAAAATCCGGTAATTTCACAACAGGATTCATCTTGATTATAAAAACCACGCATTAAAGTGTGGTCCTGTTCATAGATACGCCGGGCCATGCTCTGAATTGTTCGGAAGGCTAGTGATGGGTCTTGATGAAGTTTTGTGACAAATGCCTTTTCATCTACTTTAAGTACTATACAATCTTTAAGGGCGCGGGCCGTGGCAAAACGTGATTTACAAGCAAAGAGTGATATTTCACCAAATACATCACCCTTTTTTTTTATAGTTAACCTATTGGCGCCGAACTCCGTCTCCATGACGATTTCAACTTTACCTTTTTGCACCACATACATACAGTCGGCACTTTCCCCCTGCTTGAAAATAACCTCCCCCTGTTTAAATCGTGTGCCTAATGCTCGTGATGATTTTTTCATAAGCTATAAAATTTATAATGCCCCAGAATCTCGTTCGCCAGTACGAATACGAACCACGGTCTCAACTGGGGTGACAAAAATTTTACCGTCACCAATTCGCCCTGTGCGTGCTGCCTGTACAATAGCCTCAACAGCCCTATCGACCAAATCATCTTCAAGCACTACATCAACACGAATTTTTGGCAGAAAATCTACCACATATTCAGCACCACGATAAAGCTCTGTGTGTCCTTTCTGGCGACCAAAACCCCGCACCTCAGAAACAGTAATTCCCTGGATACCAACCTCTGAGAGAGCCTCTTTGACATCGTCCAGTTTAAAGGGCTTGATAATCGCTTCAATTTTTTTCATGACCTACATCTCTCCACTCATCAAAGTGCGGCAATTGCCAGTTTAAATACTTAAAAAACAGCTAAAAAAGTTTTTGATAAAATTTATTTCACCGGGGTAACACCATCAATAAACAGCTTGTATACTATAGCTTCAACCATGGCATCGTATGAGGCTGCGATGATATGTTCAGAAACACCAACAGTGCCCCAACGTCTTTCACCATCCTGCCACTCAATTAAAACCCTCACCCTGGCACTTGTGCCTATTCCGCTGAGAATTCTAACTTTAAAATCTACCAGTTTAACATCATTGATTGTCGGATAATACCACTCCAAAGCCTGACACAAAGCACCATGGAGAGAATCTACCGGACCCGATCCTTCCCAGACAAGATGGACCAACTTTGATGCCACCAGCAACTTAACTGTGGCCTCAGCTCCGATAATAGGGCCACCGCCGTTACGCTGCCGTCTCTCGTCGATAACCCGGAAACCTTGAAGTTTAAAAAACTCCGGCACATCCCCCAATGCCCGTCTGGCCCGCAGTTCAAAAGAGGCATCCGCCCCATCAAATTGATATCCCCTGCTCTCAAGATCTTTTACATCTGCAAGTAGGGTCTGTAGGCGACTATCCTGGCTATCAAGGTTGTTGATACCAAACTCGCTTAGTTTTGCCAATAAGTTGCTTTTTCCGGCCTGTTCTGAAACCAAAACCCGCTGTCTGTTACCAACCAACTCTGGGCGAATATGTTCGTAGGTATCAGCATTTTTACGAACCGCAGAAACATGTATCCCCCCCTTGTGGGCAAATGCAGAGTTGCCGACAAAAGGTTGGTTTTTACGTGGAGAGCGGTTAAGCATCTCATCGACAAAACGGCTGACAGAGGTCAAATTTACCAGCTGCTCAGGCCAGATATCACATTTTTTACCCATTTTTATAATTAAATTGGGTATAACCGTGGTTAGGTCGGAGTTTCCGCACCGCTCACCAACACCATTTATGGTCCCTTGTACATGGGTAGCTCCTGCCTTGACAGCGGCCAAGGTGTTGGCTACAGCCAAGCCGGAATCGTTGTGGGTATGGATACCAATTTCTACCCCCAACTCCAAAGCAGCCTTGGTGCTTTCAACCACCTCATCAACCAACCTACCGCCGTTGGTCTCACACAGAACCAATGCATCAGCCCCACCATCTCGAGCTGCTTTGAGAGTTTTTAAAGCATATTCCGGGTTTGCCCGATGACCATCAAAAAAATGTTCTGCATCATAAAAAACTGTATCTACCCGGCTTTTAAGAAAACGGATAGAGTTATATATCAGCTCCAGATTTTCCTCTAAAGGGATGTTCAAAGCATCGGTAACATGGAGGTCCCAACTTTTACCAAATATGGTAACAACCCCTGTTTCAGCTGCCAGCAACCCCTGGAGAACCTTGTCTTTTTCTACTGCAACCCCAGCCCGTTGGGTAGAAGCAAAAGCTGAAACCCGACTGTTTTTTAAAGATAGCTTGCGAACCTCACGAAAATAGGTGTCATCCTTGGGGTTGGCTCCGGGCCATCCACCTTCAACAAATGGTACACCCAACTCATCTAAACGTTTTGTTATGCGTAACTTATCCTCAACTGAGAACAGTATATCTTCACCCTGGGATCCATCCCTTAGTGTAGTATCATAAATTGTAATTAAATTTGAATCAGCCGCCGACACGATCTCCAACATCCTTATCTAGTTCAAACGCTTGATGTAATGAGCGAACTGCAAGCTCCGTATATTTTTCATCAATGATGACCGAAACCTTGATCTCGGAAGTGGAAATCATCTGGATGTTTATTCCATCGCTTGCTAGAGCTTTAAACATCTTTTGGGCTACACCAGAGTGTGACCGCATACCTACGCCAATAGCGGAGACCTTGGCGATTTCAGGATTACCCTTGATACTCCTAGCACCAATTTCGTTGATTGGACCCTTCAAGGTTTCCATGGCTTGGGTATAATCACCCTTGGGAACTGTAAAAGTCAGGTCTGTCTCGCCACTCTCAGAAACATTCTGAATAATCATATCAACGACAATATTTGCATCAGAGAGTGCCCCAAAAATAGTCGCTGCCACACCAGTTTTATCCGGTACACCTTGAACAGTAATTTTGGCCTCATCCCTGTTATAGGCCACTGCGGATACCATTACCTTTTCCATCGTTTTATCTTCTCCAATCAACATTGTCCCTTCACCCTCTTCCATGGAAGAGAGAACCCGAAGAGGTACAGAATATTTTTTAGCCAACTCAACTGAGCGGGTCTGTAGAACTTTTGCCCCTAACGATGCCATCTCCAGCATCTCATCGTAAGATATTTTGTCCATCTTACGAGCTTGGGGAACCATCCGTGGGTCGGTGGTATATACACCATCAACATCGGTATAGATATCACAACGGTCAGCCTTGAGTGCAGCAGCCAAAGCTACCGCCGAGGTGTCCGACCCACCACGTCCAAGGGTGGTAATATTGCCTTCGTTATCAATACCCTGAAATCCGGCAACAATTATAATGGAGCCAGCATCAAGGTCTCTTTTTATCTTAAACGCCTCTACCTCTAGAATACGGGCTTTTGAACTGACATCATCAGTTAAAAAACGGACCTGCCAACCCAGATAAGAGCGAGCTTTATAGCCCATTGACTCTATAGCAATCGCCAACAAACCTATGGAGACCTGCTCACCTGCTGAGACCACCACATCATATTCACGTTTGTTATAACTCTCAGAGATATCCTCAACCAAACCAACCAACCTATTGGTCTCTCCTGACATCGCTGAGACAGCAACCACAACCTGGTTTCCCGCCTTGAATTCAGATATCGCCTTAGCTGCTACATTACGAATTCTCTCGACGGTTCCCACTGAGGTTCCGCCAAATTTTTGCACAATCAAACCCACGAAACAGATTCCTTACAAACAGATTTTAAAATATCAGGACCAAATTATACTGGACCAAACTCACATTGGGATATATCACCATAAATATCCCGGTATTTATTTCTTCTTTTTCTTGGGCTTTTTCTTTGTTAACAGAAAACCCAACACAAACAGTACAACAACACCTAAAAGCGCACCGCCAATCATAGGCATCATTTCAGCTGTTGCCTTTTGCGATTCAGCTGCACCACCACCAGCCTCTTTAAGTCTATTTCTAGCCATGACAAAACCCCCTTAATATTATATTAGAATCTATAACTCAAAACGTTCCGGTGGTTCCATTCCTGGTAGAACATCTGCAACTGTCTCCAGCAGCGCCTCTGGATGACCTCCGCCACTCAAACCTTTGATTCTGGTCAAGGTCATTACCGGATCACCACTTTTACCAACAATAGCGGCCAAAGCACCATCACCAGTAAGCTGTCCAACTGATTTATTGGGTATTGTAGCAACTGCACCACCAAAAACAATACCGTCATATGGACCATTGGCATCCCAGCCTTGTTCCAGATCACCAACAAGCCACTGGACATTATCCGCAGCTGTTAACTTCTGCCCTTTTTGCGCCAACTCACCATCGGATTCGACCGCAAATACCTGAGCACCCATATTTGCCAACACCGCAGCTTCAAAACCGGTACCAGCTCCCACTACCAGAACTTTATCGCCCTTTTTTACTTCTACAGCCTTGATCAACTGTGCTGACTGTAGAGGTTTCAAACAACGCCGGGAGCCTCCCATTGTCACCTGAATATCTGAATAGGCCAGATCTTGATGGGTGGAGTCAATAAAATCTTCACGAGCAACAGCCATCATACTGTCCAATAGTTCTGGTTCGTGAATCTTATTAGGAGCCACTTGAGACTTAACCATGTTAATCCGAGCCGTAT